>DAIMJK010000271.1:0-5237 GCA_036722245.1 Lysobacterales bacterium | reverse complement strand
ATCGCAGCAGCGCCTCCGCACCGGCTCGCCGACCGGTCCGCGCGTCCACTTTTGGACATTGCCAGACAGCAGCCAGCCGGGAGGACCGCTGGAATCGACGCCGCAGTCAACGCTGCCGTCCTCGTTCACTTGCTGGATGGCTTGGTTACCAAAGCAGTTGCCGGTGATTCGGCGCTGTACCTCGCTGGCATTGACCTGACTGACTCCGATGCCGCCAGCGCTCAGTGAAACGGTGCCCACCTCAGTGATCGGCCCACCGGTCAAGCCGGCGCCGGTGTTGATCCGGGTGACGCTGCCCGTGCTGATCGGCACCACAGCGCATTCCACGCTACCGTCCGCTGCGACGCCGACGATCGCACTGTCGCCAGGGCAGGTCGCGTTGATCCGGCTCTGCACCTCGTTGCTGTTGATCTCGCCCGCGCCGACGCTGCCGGCCACCACACTATCGCGGCTGACGGAATCCACCAGCGCGGCCGCCGTGGTCCACGCATACGGCTGTGCGGCCAACTCGGTGCGTTCCGGCAAGGGCTCCAGGCTGCCCTGGCCCGCAGGGCGCAACCGGATTTCCAGCCATTGGCGATCACCGGCAAACTGGGCGGGGCCAAAATTGAGCGACACCCGGAACAGGCCGTCCTGCACGTCAACGTTCGTGCGGTTGAGTTCGGTGCTGATCGGATTGCCGGCCTCGGGCGCATCGAACAACTGGAATTGCATGTCGAAACTGCCGCTGGCCGGGATTTCCTGCTCCAGTAGTTCGCCCTGGAAAACGAACCGGTTGGTGATCGGTTGCGCGGCAAGAAGCGGCGCCAGCATCAGCAAGCAGCTGAGTAGAACCGCGCTTGCCAGAGTGCGCGGCATGGGGCTTTCAGCGCGTCTCACTTGATGGGGGTATGGACCTTTGTGACTGAACACCGTTTGGTCTCCGCAATCCGTCTTGCCAGCTATACGGATTTCCCGGCGCCAAGCCGTCAGGGTATCGGAGGCTCAGTCGGTCGGCAGTGTCCGCTGCTGCATCAGCCAACTATCTCGCCCCGGACTCGCCATCAATCAGACAACCGGGATTTTGATCGTCCGGTACGGCTGCGGTTTCGAAGCAACGCATGAAGGGCTTTAGGCCGTTTCTGCGTATAGGCAGGGAGTACCTGCCCGGAGTGCTTACCGATGCCCGTCCAGACTCGATCCGCCTTTCACCCCAATCGAATCGCGCTTGCCTTGAGCCTTGCGCTGATGTCCGGCCCGGCGCTGTCCGTCGATTATTTCTGGGACCCGACCGGCAGCCTGCCTGCCACGTGGACAAACCAATCGCGCTGGCAACTCTCCGGTGGTGCGCCCGCACCGACGCTACCCAACAGTGCCACGCGGGTGCTCGTCCGCCGCGACAATTCGTTTGTCGGCATCGGCGGCAACTATGCGGCCAGCAGCGCCGACATCATCGTGGGTGGTCTGGCCGGCCAGTCTGCCCAGATGAACATCAACAGCCCCGCTTTGCTCAGCACCAGCGGGGATGGCTTCGTTGGTCGCCGTGGCGAAGGTCGGGTCGAGATAGGCTCCGCGACCTGGACCCTGAGCGGCGCGTTGTGGATCGGCGGCTACACCGATGATGTGGGTGGCGACAGCCGCGATGGCAGCGTGCTGCTGCGCGGCGAAACGGGACTGATCTCGGCCACCAACCTCTACATCGGCGCCTCCCACAACGCCACCGGCAGTCTGACCCTGGATACCTTCAGCGGCGCGCCAGGCGGCACGGTCAACATTGATCAGGCGGTGGTGGTCGGCGCCCGTCGCGACCTGAGTCCGACCCCGGCCGGTGGCGGCACCGGCTCGATATCGATGACCGCCGCGGCCAGGCTCAACAGCGCCAGCGGCATTCTCGGCGAGCATGTCGGCAGCAGCGGCAGCGTCAGCCTGAGCGCCGTCAACACCCGATGGAGCCTGACCGGCCCGCTGCAGGTTGGCAAGGCCGGTCAGGGCGACCTGGCGATCCTGGCCAGCGCGAGGGTGGGAGCCGGCAATACCGTGATCGGCGCCGAGGCCGGCAGCACAGGCAGCGTCTCGGTACTGGGTAACGGTCGCTTGCAGAACAGCACCGGCCTGGTTGTGGGCGAGTTTGGCGAGGGCGTGCTGGAATTGGCCGGAGGTGGCTCGGTCGGCGTCGGCGGGGCGCTGAACAATGGTCAGATTCAGCTGGCTGCGGCTGCGGGCTCGACCGGCATTCTGCGCCAGGGCAACGGCGCCGTCCCCGGTCTGCTGGATGTGGCTCTGGTGTTCGGTGGCATAGGCGGCAAGATCGAGTTCAACCATACGCAAGCGGACTACGACCTGGCCAACAGCTTCGGCGTGCCGGTCGCGATCGGCGGCGCCTTGAGCGTCGAACATCTTGGCAGCGGCAAGACACGCGTCTTCACGGACAGCATCTACGGCGGCTCGACTCTGATCCGTGGCGGGACCCTGGAGATAGATGGCGTGCGCATGGCCGGACCCTCCTCCAATCTGATCATCGGCTCGGTGGCCGGCGACAATGGTGAGCTGATCCTGCGCAGCGGGGCTCAGGCGCTCAGCCCCTTCGGCTTCCTGACCATGGCCGATGGGGCCGCTTCCTCGATTGGCCGCCTGGAACTGTCCGGCAGTGACACGCGCCTGGAGACCGGCGTCAGCCGACTTGGACGTTTCGGGACCGCGGATGTCCAGGTCACCAGCGGCGCCACCGTGCAGAACACCCTCACCCTCATCGCCGATCTGCCCAGCTCGGTCGGCACACTGAGCCTGGGCGGCGTGGGCACACGCTGGGATGTCAACACCGGCTCCATGACCATCGGAGTTCAGGGTGAGGGCACCGTGAACCTGCGTGGCGGTGCGACCCTGCGCATCGACGCTGCGCCAAGAACCGTGACGCTGGCGAATCAGTCCGGTGCCACCGGCACCCTCAACATAGGCACCGGCGGAACGACCGGCACCCTGGACGTTGCCAACGTGTTCGGTGGGGGCGGCACTGCGGTCCTCAACTTCAATCACAGCGACGCCGACTACCATTTCGTCAGCGTCCCGGGAGTACCGATCAAGATTCTGGGATCGACGCGGATCAATCACCTGGGCCCCGGACGGACGCGCATCCAGGCCCAACATCTGGACAATCCTGCCGGCGGACGCATCACGCTGCGTGCTGGCGCTTTGCAGCTGGACAACCTTGCCCGGCTCTTTCACGGTAATGCCGAGCTGGTGGCCGGTGACCTTGCAGGAGATCAGGCCGAACTGGACATCATCGAGGGCTCGATGCTGAAAAGCCTGAACGGGCGACTGGGGCGCGTCGCTGGCAGTTCCGGCACTGTGAGGGTCAGCGACCCAGGCTCGGAGTGGGAGTTGACGGGCAACCTGATTGTCGGAGGCAATGGCAGCGGCAGCCTGTCCGTGCGCTCCGGAGCAGGGGTTCGGGCTCAGACTGTCACTCTGGGACGGGTGCCAGGTGCAAGCGGCAGCGTCGTCGTCAACGAACAAGGCTCGAACCTGCGCAGCAGTGCTGACGTCGTCGTTGGAAGAGAGGGCAGCGGCAGCATGATTGTGCGTGGCGGTGGGCGCCTGAGCGCAGGCGGCGAGGTGGGCGGGGGCAGTGTGATACTTGGCGAGTTGTCGGGCTCCAGCGGCAGCCTGAGCATCGGCAACGGGGCACAGCCCGGCGTTCTGAACGCCAGTGCGGTGGTTGGTGGCGCCGGCAGCGCTACCTTGAGCTTCAACCACGACGCGACCGACTACCTGTTCCAGAACGACGCCGGCTTCCCGGTATCCATTCTCGGGAGCACACGGGTCTTGCACGGCGGTCCGGGCAGCACCCGCATCGATGGCGTGATGAGCTACACCGGCGATACGCAGGTCAGTGCCGGCATGCTGATTCTTAACGGTCAGGTGGCCAGTACTGCAGTGCTGGTGACCGATGTCGGCACCTTGGCCGGCAACGCCGTGCTCACCGGCGCAGGACTCAACGTGGACGAAGGCGGCACGCTGATGCCGGGCGACGGCATTGGTACCTTCCAGACCACAGCGCTTGCCATCGACCCGGATGCCTTTCTGGTTTTCGAGTTGTCGACGCCCGGGATCGCGGGCGGCGAGCTCAACGATCATATCGTCGTCGAAGGCGACCTGGCTCTGGCAGGAGAACTGCATGTCATCGGCCTGCCGGGTTTCGGGTCCGGCCGCTATCCCTTGCTGAGCTACGGTGGCAGCCTGACCGGCTCGGCTCTGATGATCGGCAGTCTGCCGCCAGGACTGGACCCGGGCAAGGTATCGCTGGATTTCAGCGTTCCGGGCGAGGTTGCGCTGGTCGTTGACGGATTCAGCAGCGACCTGATCTTCCTCAACGGATTCGAGCAGCCCTGAAGCAGGAAGCCTCGATCGAGTCGGGGCTTCCGCGGCAGTCAAGGTGGCTTGCCGGCCGTCAGACGAATTCTGCAATCGGCGCCTGGGTCACGAAAACCGGGACAGCCAGAGCGCCGCGATAGTCTGGGAGAACATTTTGAGGGGGGCTTGCCGGCAAAGGGTTGGTCGAGCAAGTCGCTACTGGGCGGCTCGCTATCCATGCCAGGCCTTGCTCGACGAAGTTGCTTTGGTAGCGTGCACGGCCTACGTGGCTCTGACTCCGGTCCGAGCGGGTATAGCCACTGCTCTGCTCAAGCTGATCACACCTGGAACAAATACCGACTTGAAGCCGCGCCGCAGCAAAGCCCCGCCAACGAAAATTGTGGGTGTACGGGCTACCGATCAGAATGCCAGGCGCCTCAGCTTTCCGGACTGCAGTCCCAAGCCTGGCAGCCTGTCGGACTTGGGCAGCAATAGCTCGTCGTGACTGACATATCGCTCATGGCGGCGTGCAGCCCTCAGCCTCGAAGCCGGTCGCGAAGATTCGGCCCGATGACGGGGTGTCCTTGCTCCAGCACGGACCAGGTATACCAGGCCTGAGCATCTGTATCGGTGGCACGGAGGAAGTACGCGAAATGCTACCCACGGTCAGCCGCTTAACCCAGCCTATCCCGAGGAATTCTGATGCCTAAGGTCATGGTCTCCGTTCAGGAGCCTACCAGTCGAGTTGACGTGATCTCGCTTGTTCGCTCAGTGACCGGTTTGTCCTTGAAGTCCGTGGTAGAGCGACTTTCTGCAGGGCGTACGGGGTGGCTGTTGGTCGCTGACTTTTTCAAGGGAGATCACGATGAAAGAGTTGCTGAGTTCCGCAAGCTCGTCTCCGGGCTTCG
>DAIMJK010000270.1:0-5286 GCA_036722245.1 Lysobacterales bacterium | reverse complement strand
CTTCAGCGCTGGCAACGCGCAAAGCCCGGTCGGACGCAGCCGGACCGCGCCAGCGGCGGGCGCCCCTGTGCGGCGACTGAAGTTCGCCTTTTCCTCCTGTCAGCACTACGAACAAGGCTATTTCAACGGCTACGCCCAGTTGCTTGCCGACTCGCCCGATCTGATGATCTTTCTCGGTGACTACATCTACGAGAGTTCCTGGGGCGATGATCTGGTTCGCCGGCATGCCGGTGGCGAGCCTTACACGCTGGAGGAGTACCGGGTCCGGCATGCGCAGTACAAGCTGGACCCTGACCTGCAGCGCGCTCATATCGCGATGCCCTGGCTGCTGACCTGGGACGATCACGAAGTCGACAACGACCCGGCCGCCGATACCTCCGAGCATCTCGATCCGCGTTTCCTGCTGCGCCGCGCCGCCGCTTATCAGGCCTATTTCGAGCACATGCCACTGCCGCGCCGGATGCGTCCGCGCACCGACGGCAGCATGCCGATCCATACCCGGGTCGATTTCGGTGATCTGGCCAGCTTCCATATCCTCGACGATCGTCAGTACCGCAGCCCGATGGCTTGCCCCGACCCGATGAAGGGCGGCGGATCGCGAACGCTCGCGATCAGCGAATGCGAGCAGCTGCAGGACCCGCAGCGCAGCCTGCTGGGCGCCGAGCAGGAGGCCTGGCTGCTCGCCGAACTTGCGCAGTCCCGTGCGCGCTGGAACATCATCGCGCAGCAGACCCTGTTCACGCCCAAGCACTCGCCAAAAGAGGACGAGCCCGGCGCGGCCCGGCGCATCTGGACCGATGGCTGGGACGGCTACCCCTTCAGCCAGGCGGCGCTGATGCAGGCACTGGCACGGCCGGAGTTGTCCAATCCGCTGATCATCGGCGGCGACATCCACGCCAATGTCGTGGCCAACGTCCAGGCCGACCCATGGGCCGGCTCGCCGATCGTGGCGGCAGAAGTCTGCGGCACCTCGATGTCCTCACAGGGCTGGCCACAGGAGCGCTACGACGCCACGCTGAGGGAGAATCCGCACCTGCTCTACGGCCGCAGTGACCGCCGTGGCTACGCGCTGGTGGAAGTGGGCCGCGACGCCGAGGTCCAGCTACGCTCCCCGCAGACGGTCAAGACCCCCACCAGTCCGGTCGAGACGCTGGGCCGCTTCGTCGTCGAAGACGGTGTCCGGGGGATCAGGCGGGCGTGAGTCGCGATCAGCGACGAGAGTGCGTGAAGGGTCTCGACCGCTGAGTTGGGAGTCGGGAGTCGGGAGTGCGTATCGGCGACAGGTTCGTTCTTTCTGCCTGGGATGCGGGCATGACTGCGATCAGCGTTCGAGGTCATCGGAGGCTGATGCCGACTGCGTTTGGCCAGCTTCTGCGAAGGGTTGCGCGTCAGTTCCGGCTTTTGCCCTTGCTCTTGCTCCCTACTCCCGACTCCCGACTGGAGAACATTCGCATAGATCCCGCTGCTGCATCAGTTCGAATCGAAACCTCGCGGATCCGCATTGACCGGTTCAGTCCCTGCCGTGGGATACAATGCCGCAACGTCAGTCCACGCGGGGGGTCGACATGTCCGAGACGATCAAGCTCTACAGCTACTGGCGATCCAGTGCGGCATACCGGGTGCGTATCGGACTGGCACTGAAGGCGTTGCCTTATGAGTACATTGCGGTGAATATCGCGCCGGGTAGCGCCGAGCAGCACGGCGCTGATTTTCGTGACCTGGAACCGCAGGAGCAGGTGCCCCTGCTCAGCGATGGTGATCGGTTGATCCGCCAGTCGCTGGCGATCCTCGAGTACCTGGAAGAGACCTACGAGCTCAGCGGTCAGGCGCTGCTGCCGTCCGAGGGTCGGGAGCGCGCCCGTGCCCGCGGTCTGGCCCAGTTGATCGCCTGCGACATCCACCCGCTTGGAAACTTGCGTGTGCTGCAGTATCTGGAGCAGGAACTGGGTCTGGACGAATCCGCCCGACTGGCCTGGCTGCGCCACTGGCTGAGCCGGGGATTGGCGGCCTTTGAGGCGCTGGTCGATAACCATCCGTCCACCGGCGATTTTGCCGAAGGGGATTTCCCGTCGATTGCGGACTGCTGCCTGGTGCCACAGTTGTACAACGCGCGCCGATTCCAGCTCGATCTGGTTCCCTACCCGAACCTGCGCCGGATCGAAGCCAATTGCCTGGCGCTGGAAGCCTTCCAGGCCGCCGCGCCCGAGCGCCAGCCGGACGCGCCGCGGGGTTGAAGCTCGCGGAAGGGCTCAAGATCGAGCAAAAGAGCTTCAACACAAAGGACGCAAGGCAGAGCAAGAGCGAGCAAGCATTTCGGTTGTGCTCAACGGCGGTCCACGGCCTGACAGAGCCTTCTGGTCTGCGCTTGCAGCCTTTTCTCGAATGCTCTTCCTTTGTGTCCTTTGTGTTGAAAGCTCTTGCTCTGGCTCTTGTAATCACGCCCACCCAAAGCCGCCCCAGCTGAACAGGCCGTGCAGCGCGGCGACGACCAGGGCGACGCTGACTATGGCGGAAAGCCAGCCGACGAGGATCAGTACGCCGTCGCGTTCGATCAGGCCCAGCGCCATCGTGCACAGGGCGATACCGAAGGGCCAGTTGGTCAGTGGAATCGGTAGCGCCAGCAAGGTGCCCAGGATGATCACCGCTATGCCGCTGAGAAGCTGGCCGATGCCTTCCCCGCACCAGACCAGTCGGGGTCGGGCGAAGCGCTCCAGCCGGCGCAGGCTGTTGCCCATGCGCCTGGACAACCGTTCCAGCCGGTCGCGTGGCATGCGGAAGTTGCGAACCCGCTTGGGCACCCAGGGGTGTTCGTAGCCGAGGATCATCTGCAGGCCGGCCAGGCCCAGCAGCGGCCCGATGACGAAGCCAAAGGGCGCCGGAATGAAGGCCGGCAGCGTGACGAAGAAGACCAGCCCGCCGAAGGCGCGGCGGGAAAAGGCGTCCAGGACCACGCCCAGCGGAATGCCGTCCTCGCTGTCGCGATGGGCGTCACTGAGCAACTGCTCGACCAGTTCCGAGGTCTTCAGGTGCGTGTTCACGCCGCGCCCTCCGGCAGACTGCGGCCGGGGAGCGGTGTGATGATCAGCCGATCGATACGTGCTCCATCCAGATCGACCACCTCAAAACGCTGGTCGGCCCACTCGAAGCATTCGCCGACATCGGGCAAACGACCCAGATGGGACATTACGAGGCCGCCTACGGTATGGATCTCGGCATGCTGATTGCCCAGATCAATTGCCAGGACTTCGCGCAGTTCCTCCAACGGCAATGAACCGGCCACCAGCCAGGAGCCATCACGCCGCTGGACCAGTGCCTGCTCATTCGGCTCCAGCGCGTGGCTGCCCTGACCCAATATCGCGCCGAGGATGTCGTTTGGCGCGACCAGGCCGAGCAGATCACCATATTCGTCCACGACCAACGCGAGCGAACTGCCGCTGTCGCGAAACTTCGCCAGCAGGCTCAAGGCCAGTGTGCCTTCGGGCACGTACATCGGCTTGACCAGATGATCGAACAGCGGGAACTTCAGCGGCGTTGGAGTGCGAATCGATGTCGCACGATCGGATACCGTCGTGGCAGGCAAGGATGCCGGGTGGAATGCTTCGACCAGATCCGTCAAGGCCACTCCGAGTTGCTTGATCTCCAGAACACCGACGATCTGCTCGTCCGAACCGCGTTTGACCGGATAGCGTGAGTACGGCGACTTTCGCATAACCGCCAGATTTTCGGCCAGTGGCGCATCCATATCGAGCCAGCAGATCCGACGGCGCGGCGTCATCAGTGTTTCCACTGGCCGATCGCCCAGCTTCAGTACCCGCTCGACCATGGTCCGCTCGACCGGTTCGAGTACGCCTTGCTCGACGCTCTCGGCAATCAGCAGCCGGATCTCCTCTTCGCTGACTCGCGCAGCGGTATCCACGTCGCGAATCCCGAACGGACGCACCAGCAGCGTGCAACTGGCCGCGAGCAATGAAACGAGCGGTGATGCCAATCGACTGAGCAACGTGAAGGGCAGGGCGACCGCAACGGCGACCCGTTCGGCAAACGCCAGGCCCAGCCGCTTGGGGACCAACTCACCCAGCACAATCATGGTGTAGGTGATCAGGACCACGCTCAGGGCAATACCGATTTCCTCGGCCTGCTCGGCCAGCCAGCCGATCTCGCGCAGGGGGGAGGCGAACAACTCGCCCAGCACCGCCGCGCCGATCAGGCCGGTGAGGATGCCGACCATCGTGATACCGATCTGGATCGTCGACAGGAAGCGTTCCGGCGCTTCGGCCAGCGCCAGCGCAGCCCGGGCCGCCTTGCTGCGGGGCGCGAGTTGGCGCAGGCGACTCTTGCGCGCGGTCACGATTGCCAGTTCGGCCAGCGCCAGCACCGCGTTGACCGCGATCAGCAGGACCAGCAGCAGCAGTTCGTTGGGCATTCAGGTGGGCTCGGGCTCAGGCGGGGTTGAGCCGGATGTGGTCGGCTCAGGTGATGTCCGCGCCCGGTACCAGCAACGCTTCAAGCCGATCGGCCAGTTCACCGAGTTCATGCACCAGGCGTTCCAGCTCATCGCCGTCCAGGGTGCGGAACTGCCGGTTCTCGCACAACTGCAGGAAGGTGACGCCATCCAGATCGTTGACCGCCAGATAGCCCATCCGTTGCTCCCAGTTGAAGCGCAGGCAGCGGACCGGGTCGATATCTCCCAGCGGTGCCACCGGCGAGCTGATGCGCAGCATCGGCCGGCCGTCCTCGGTATTGATCTCGGCCAGATAGATGCCCTGGCGCCGGCCCCCTGCGGTAGGCACATCGAAACTGAGAAGATAGGGCTCGTTGTTGCGCAAGGACCAGTTCGACACGGCATGGATGCGGATCTCTTCAAAACTCTGCACGGTGGCTGGCTTCACTGATTGGAAAGGACGCCATGGTAACAAGGGAAGATGACCTGGCGCTGGCACGCGTGCTCGAAGCGCTGCGGGAAGGCGAGGTGATCAGCTATGTCGAGCTGGCGCGACGAGCCGGCCGCCCGCGCGCCGCCCGCTGGGCCGCGCGCTGGCTCGCGACCCTGCCAGAGGGTCATGGCCTGCCCTGGCATCGGGTTGTGCGCGCCGACGGCCGCATCGCCTTCGCCACCGACAGCCCGGCCCACGCCGAGCAGCGAGCGAGGCTGCAGGCCGAAGGGGTGAGCGTCGTCGACGGCAGAGTGCGTCGCTTGGCGAGGTCGGGGGATCTGGATGCGTTGCTTTTTTCAGGGGTGAGGGGTGAGGGCTGAGGCTAGAAGAGCGAGGGCCCAGGGCCCAAAAG
>DAIMJK010000269.1:0-5292 GCA_036722245.1 Lysobacterales bacterium | reverse complement strand
GGGCCGAGATCCTGCACCGACGCAACCTGGCCGCGCTGGAACAACCGTTGTTGTTGCGACCACTGACCGAGTCGCTTGACGCAGCAGCCATCCTGCCGCCGTTGACCGGCAGTATCGCCGGCCCGGCCGGCAACGCCTATCGCCTGTATCTGGAGCGCAAGCAGGCCGACACCATCGGCGATGAGCCCTGCCTGGATGCGGCCAACGACGTCGGCAGCCAGTGGACCTGCGCCAGGACTTTCGGGCTGCAGCTTTGGCCGGACATCCAGTTCGACCTGCAGTTCGGTTTCCAGGAGCTGCCCGATCCGGCCAGCAACGAGGGCAAGCTGAACTACTGGGATCCGGCCCATATCGAGCTGGTCGAGTTCTTGCGCAGTGGCGAGCCGCGCTGGGCCCACGCCTTCGCGCTGCCACAGGCACGGCTGATGGCCTACACGGCTTACTACAACTTCGGCGCCCGCCGTGGCAGCAACATCAGCGGCCACAGCTTCGGTTCCGGCGGCACCGGCGACGGTCTGTGGCACCGGGGCGCCAGCGGCTCGGCCGACTACAGCTACAACCGCCATCAGGCGCTGGCCTATGTGCTCCAGCCCGGCGTCGCCCAGCGCGATCGCTTCGCCGCCGCCGGCAACGCGGCAGGATTGCGCTTCATCGACAACGCCGGCGACAACACCAGCTGGTCGGCGATCGGTCGGCTCAATCTGCAGTACATCGAAAGCCTGGCCAACTGCGCCCAGTTCGTCCCCGGGCCCGAGGGCGTGGACTGCGACAGCCGGCTACGGCAGGTGCTGGGCAAACTGATCGACAGCTCGCTGACCGCAGGCTTGATGTGCGAACTAAAGTTTGCGCCCGGCCCGGACTGCTTCGTCGGCCAGTACTTCATGCTGCAGGCCTGGTACTACCCGATCCTGGAGCGACTCTATCTGAACTGGGGCGAGAGTTTTCCGCCGGCCCAGCGCGAGCGTTGGCGCAACGCCCTCATCCAGACGCCGCTGCGGGTGCTCACCGAATTGCCGCGCAGCGGCGGCCAGGTCGATGTCGACGCGTTGTGGCCGAACGGCCTGCTGTGCCAGCTCAGCGGGGCCGATTTCAGCGTCGTCCAGAGCTGCATGGTGATTCCCGACCCGGACAACCTGCGTCAGAACAAGCCGGCCCTTGTTTCGCTGCTGGTGCGTGGCCACGCCTGGGATCCGAGTCTGGGCCTGTGCAGCGCCGCCCGCCAGATCTCGGCCGACCTGCACGACGGTACCGATCCGCTCGGCAACCTGCGCGATGTCGCTCGCGGCGGCTGGTGGAAGGGTGCCGCGGAGTCCGGCCAGGAACTGGTCACCGCCGCACTGGGGGTCGAGCAATGCCAGCCCTGAGTGCCAGTGTTTCATCCATGCCAGGAGTCGACATGCTGAACTTCCAGACCCGTACGGACACATCCGATCTATGCGCCGCATCCTCCCTGCCCGCGGTATTGACCTTCCTGTTCGCCCTGTTCGCGTTGTGCGGCTCAGCGCTGCAGGCGCGCGAGCTGGGTTACCAGGCGTATCTGGAGTTCAACGGCAGGGCGGTTGATGGTCAGCGCGACTTCCGCTTCCAATTGTTTGATGACGCCGACGGCGGCCAGCCGATCGGGCCTGAACTGAGCGTACCTGCACAAGCGGTGGAACGCGGGCTGGTCAATCTGGAACTGGACTTCGGCCCGGTCTTCGATGGCCAGCCGCGCTGGCTGCAGGTGGAGGTCGATGGCGTTCCGTTGACGCCACGACAGAAGATCACGGCCGCGCCCCTGGCCCAGTTCGCCTTCGCCGGTACTGGTGGTACCCAGGGGCCGCCGGGACCGCCGGGACCGCCGGGACCGGCCGGGCCTGCGGGTCCCACGGGATCTGTCGGACCGACCGGTCCTGCCGGGCCAGTCGGACCTGCGGGTACGACTGGTCCCGTTGGTCCCGCTGGTCCTGCTGGCCCTGCTGGCCCTGCTGGTCCTGCTGGCCCTGCTGGCCCTGCTGGTCCTGCTGGTCCTGCCGGACCCGTTGGTCCCGCTGGCCCCGCCGGGCCACCGGGATCAGCGCCGCCGCAGTTGCTGAGCGGCCTGCCGCCAGGCAGCGCTCTGACGATCACGACCACACCGCCTACCCCTGGCGCCCCCGTGCTCCTGCACGAAGCCTTCGAATGGTTGCGCAGTGGCCAGGGTGCGGTGGACGCGGGCCCTCTGATCCTGCGTCGTACGCCCGCCAACGACTCGACCTGGAGCGATTGGCAGCAACAGCAGCGTCGAGATCTGAGCGTGTTCATCAGTCTGACTGTCCCCGCCGGCCAGATCGTCTGGCAGTTCAATCAGGGACTGGCGCAGGCATGGCGCCTTGAAATCGGCAGTGATGGTTTGCCCTATGAACTGGTGGAACTGCGCTTCGGCGCAAACCAGGTGACGCGGATGGAGGACCAGGGCCCACCCAGCGGGATTCCGGGCCTGATCGGTGGCGATGTTGCATCCGGCCTGCCGCCGGGCAGCCAGTATCAGGTCTTGCTCAACGGCCAGCCGCGGCCCGCCTGGCGCGTACGGACCGACCGCGGACTGAGCTTTGCGGTGCAGTTCGTCAATGGGCTGCCGCTCCCCGCCAGCCCCAACCAGGCCGAGCCCTTCTGGCTACGGCAAAACCCGACCGGGGGATTCGAACTGCACGAGGCATTGACCACGCTCGGTCCACGCACCCTGAGTCTGCGCCTGCAGACACCGGGCTTCACCCGCACCGTGTTCAGTAGCACCCAGGCCCTGGTCACCGGCTGGCGCCTGCAACCCACTGATGACGGTCTGGTCGTGGAGGACTATCGTGTCGACGCGCCCTGAGTTCCGCCGTCGCGTTCTCGCGCGCTGGCTAGCGCTGCTGAGCCTGACACTCTGGTCGCTGCCCGGACCGACCAGTGCTACGCAGGACCCGCCAGCCGATGACGCCCACGCGTGCCCGGACTGTCCGTCAGCTGTCAGCGCCGGCGGTGGCCACCGCCTGAGCGATGGCGAGTTCGGCGCGCTGGCGCCCGCCACCCATGCCGGCCTGCGCCTGCTGGCGACCAGCGCGCCGGCGGCTGTTTCCTCCGGCAACGGCTATCAACTCCGCGCCGGTCAGCTGGCGGTGATCACGGCGCGCGCCGACCGGTTGCACGACGATGACTTCGAGACGCCTTCGAGCCTGTTCCGTAGACGTGGCGCAACGGACACAAAGGAGGCGCCTTGATCATGAATGCTCACCGGACACAGCCGCACACTTGAGCGCACAGGTGGAGTTGCAACGACAATGAAACTCTCTTCCGCTTCAGCTCTCCTTTGTGTCATTTGTGGTCAATCGGCTCTTCAGTTCTTGCCCTATCGCTCGCTCCGATAACGACCAAAACGTTTGCCGTCCCAATACACATGAAACTGGTAATCGGGCTCGGGATCGTCCATCGACGCCCGCCAGTCGACGGTGATTTCTTCGATCTGGTCGCTCAGCGCGAACTCGAGCATGCCACCGGGAACGACACGCCCGTGGCGGTAGAAGTCGTCACCCGCAAAGGCCGGCAAGTAGTCCGACAGCTCGACCCTTATCGCCGGCTCATCGCCCTTGTCCAGCTTCCACAGCTCAAAGTGCAGCGCGCGTACATTGCGGGTGGCGATCGCAATCAAGGCGCTACCGTTGGCGAACGTGTATCGCCGGATATCCACCTGGCCATCGGGGTAGCTCAAACGGGCGTAGTCCTGTCCGGTCTCGCTCAGCGTGAAGGGCTCGTAGTAGCCACCCAGCAGCAGTGGGGTCTTGCCCCGTTCGCTGAGCCCTTCGGTGGTATGGTCGAACACGCTTGCGGGCAAACGCAGCAGGATCTCGCGCATCGGTTCGGTCGCCGGCTGCAGTTCTCCGATGAAGTAGAGCCGATCGGTAAACAGTGCGGCGGTGGCGCTGGTCAGCAAGATGCTCTCGAAATCCAGCGCCGGCTCGATCAACAACTCGCTGTCAGCGGTCACGACCGGATTGGCGCTGACGCCCTCCTCCGCCGCGGTCCACGACCGGACTTGCCTATCCGGCGAAGCGCGCCCGGCGATACTGATCGGCTGCAGACCGTCGCCGCCGTGGCCAGCAAGGCCAGACCCATCACTGATCCGGCCAGCCCCTTGATCCATGCACCCATCCCTGTCCCCTGCACCGCTGCGAGTTACCTCTACTACGCGATTTTTCACGCCCCAGGGATCATCCACGTCAGCCCAGACCGCAATGATGGCTTGCCCGACCGGCGAGCAGCAGCAATGCAAGCACGCCGAGCTACCTTGCTCCGCTCCGGTACTGCCGAGGACTGAGGCGATAGCGCTGCTTGAAGGCATGCGCGAGATGGCTGTGGCTCGAAAAACCCGTTGCCAAGGCAATCGCTGAAATGTCCATTCGGGTGCTCTCCAGCAGCCTGCAGGCCAACTGCAGGCGCTGGCTGATCACGTACTGCAAGGGGGTCTGCCCGAAGCTGTTGCGAAAGGCCCGGATCAACCTTTGCGGCGGCAGCTCCGCCACTTGCGCCAGTTCGGCCAGTGAAATCTGCTGGTCGAGGTGAGCCAGGACATGTTCTTCGATGCGCCGACGCACCTGAGCAGCCAGGGAAACTGGCTGCTCATCGACGAGTCGGCCTTCGAGTGTGCATCTTTGCAGCAGCTGTAGCGCGACGGTCTGCGCGATGCTCTCGCGCAGCAGGCCGGCGATGTCGTCAGCTTCGTCCGCCAATTGCACCAGTCGCCCGGTCAGGCCATGCAGCAAAGGGTCGCGAAACTGCATCCGGGGTCGCACAGTTGCGCCCTTCGTCCCGGGTTGTGCGAGAGCGTCCAACCATTCGCGTTCGAAGTGATACTCGGCATACGAGATGCTGTCGCCCAGAGCGCGCCCAAGATATGGCCTGCCGGCCGGAATCAGCCACATCTCGCCGATCCGCGCCGGCTCCCGGCAGACTGGCGCGCGGCCGACCCGAGTCTCAAGGCGTTGCATCTCGCCGTGCAGATGCACGATCAGCGTATGGCAATCGTGTTCGATCTCCCAACGCGTGTGGTTCGAGATGTCCTCGGTCGCGAGCCACAGCAGCAGTACAGCAGCGCACTGACTGCCGAACTGGTGCTCGAGGCACTCGACGAGTACTGACGACTCCTTCGCCAGTCTGCTACGCCTCGATTGGGCGCGCCGGTCGTTGGCGCTCGGGGTCACTCGGCTCGGCATCCTCCTCCGCCGCGCGGGCCTTCTCCACCACCTGACGCGCGACCACGATGCGCGCGCCGCTGCGCACGGCCAGCGCCATGCC
>DAIMJK010000268.1:0-5332 GCA_036722245.1 Lysobacterales bacterium | reverse complement strand
CGGCGCGCCCTGACAAGGCATCGAGTTGTTCGACGTGTACGGTCGGCAGTTCCGCGGCCAACCGCTGCACCAGCCAGCTGCAGGCCGCGCACTGCATGCCTTCGATGCGCACGCCCAGTTCCAGCTGGCCTTCCACCGGCCCCGGCCGGGCCAGTCTTTCGATCAGGGCCGAGCGCTCGAACAGCGCCACATCGGCATCGTCACCAACGGTCGGACCGGTATCGGCATCGCGCATCCGGTAGTAGGCGCCGAGCCCGGCCGACTCGATCCAGCTCGCGGCCGCGGCGCAGCCGGCACAGCAAAAGGGCTGCGCACAGCCCTTGATCGCCAGCATCACGGTCTGTTGCGGAGGCAGTGCTTCGCCGCAATGGAAGCAGCCGCCCGCAGATGTCAGACCCGACTCGGCCGGCAGCTCGGGCTCGACGCTGGCGGGCCGTGGTCCGTCCATCAATTGTCCCTGCCGGACTCCACCACGTCACCCTGCGCGCCGGCGTCCGTGCCGCTGTCCTGGGCCCGGATCGACGCCGGACTGGGCGAGGACGCACTGCGACTGATCGCCTGGTCCGGATACTTCAGCGCCATGGTCAGGGTGATCGTGCCCATGACGATCGCCATGATCGGCGGCAGGATGACGATCCACAGTTCCGGGACGCGGCGCCAGACGGATTTGGTGGGGGTGCTCATGAGGGGACTCCGGAGTCAAAGCTATGTGGAGGGCCCAGAGCACAGGGCCCCGGGCCCTGGCTGCGAGCCCGAGCTGACCGGCCGCTCGGTCTGGACGGCGCGTCCTGTTGAGCGCAAGCACGGTCATTGGTGCCTCGAACCTGCTCTTGACCAGCTGGGCCCTGAGCCCTGGGCCCTGGGCCCTCTGGCGCACCCATGTCCTGAACCACAAGCTCGACCAGCACGCGTTCGTGCGCCATCACTTCCGATCCTGTGGGCCCAGAAAGGCCGGGTAGTTGGTACGGTACACCTGCGGATCGTCTTCGGCGCGTACGGTGACGGCCGGGCGGTTGCGCTGGGTGTCGATGCCGGGTGGGGCGCGTACGGTCAGGGGGACGTTGGCAATGCCGCCGGCGGCGACCAGGATTCGGCGGTCGCCGATCAGCTCGAATGGGCTGTCGTCGGCCAGTTCGATCTGGAAGATCCGCTGCCGCTCGGTCTTGTTGGTCAGCTTCAGCTGATACACGTTCTCCAGCCCGCCATTGGCCAGTTCGCGGTAGAGCGTCTTGCGGTCGTGCAGGATGTCCACGCCCAGCGGTGTGCGGACGACCACCGTCGTGATGACCGCAGCAATCAACGCCAGCAGCAGAATCCCGTAGATGATCACCCGCGGTCGCAGGATCTTCGTGGGCACATGGTCCACCGCGTGCTGGGTGGAGTAGCGCACCAGCCCGCGCGGCCAGTTCAAGCGGTCCATCACCTGGTCACAGGCATCGATGCAGGCAGCGCAGCCGATGCACTCGTATTGCAGGCCATCGCGGATGTCGATGCCGGTCGGGCAGACCTGGACGCAGGCTTCGCAGTCGATGCAGTCACCAAGTCTGCTACGCGCGGCATTCGCCGCAGGCTTGAGCTCGGCAGTTGCCACCTCGCCGACAAGGGTCGCGATGGGAATGGCGGCACGCGCCGAGCGCGAATCCCGCTTGCCCTTGCCGCGCGGTTCACCACGGCCCAGATCATAGGTGACGATCAGCGAGTCGCGATCGAGCATCGCGCTCTGGAAGCGCGCATAGGGGCACATGTATTTGCACACCTGCTCGCGCAGATAGCCGGCGTTGCCGTAGGTGGCCAGCCCGTAGAACAGGCTCCAGAAGGCCTCCCAGCCGCCCAGGTCGAAGCTCAGGGCGCGCGGAAACAGATCGCGGATGGGGGTGAAGAAGCCGACGAAGGTCAGTCCGGTCCACAGCGCGAAGCCGATCCAGAGGAACTGCTTGGTCGCCTTCTTGCGCAGCTTGGTCGCCGACCAGGGCGCCTTGTCCAGTTTGATCCGTTCGTTGCGACGCCCCTCGGCGAGGCGCTCAAGCCAGATGAAGACCTCGGTCCAGACCGTCTGCGGGCAGGCGTAGCCACACCACAGCCGTCCGGCCAGCGCGGTGAAGAAGAACAGCGTCAGTGCGGCGATGATCAGCAGCGCGGCGAGCAGGAAGAAGTCCTGCGGCCAGAACATCAGCCCGAAGACATAGAACTTGCGTGCCGGCAGGTCGAACAGCACCGCCTGGCGGGCATCCCAGGTCAGCCATGGGAACAGATAGAACATGCCAAGCAGCCAGAACACCGCGGTATTGCGCAGACGGGTGAAGCGGCCGGAGATCTCGCGCGGATAGATCTTCGGCGGCTTGACGTACATGCTGGTGTTTCCAGCCGCCTCAAAGCGCTGCTTGGCGGTGTCCTGAGTCATTCGTCCTCGTCTTGGCGCGATGGTGCCGTCCGTGGCGGTGGGGTTTCGAGCAGATAGGCGGTCAGTGTGGCCGCAACGGCGCAGACCGCCCAGAACATGAAGAAGCCGACCGTGTAGCCCATCTCGCGGCTGATGACCCAGTCGGGGAAGCTGATCCGGCCCAGTTCGACCGGATCGACCATCGAGAAGAAGGCGGCGTTGGCGGCGGCGGCGGTCAGGAACGAAGGCCAGCCGACTGCGCCGATGCGGCGCAGCCAGCGGCCTTCGGCGGGCAGTGGGCTGCGCTCCGGGCCGCTGCCACCGATCACTGCGCGCCTCCGACCGACTCGGGTTGGGCCGGCTTCGACAGGTGCAGCACGTAGGCCGTCACCAGTCGCACCCGGTCCTCACCCAGGAGCGGTGTCTGGGCCGGCATCTGACCGTTGCGACCGTAGTTGATCGAGTCGGCGATGCTTTGCGGATCACCGCCGTAAAGCCAGACATCGTTGGTCAGATCGGGCGCGCCCAGGATCGGATTGCCTTTGCCTTCCGGACCATGGCAGGCCACGCACAAGGCAGCGTAGCGGGTCGCCCCGGCTGCCGCGGCGCGGGCATCGTGTGACAGCCCGGACAGGGCGCGGACGTGGTTGACCACCTCAAGGACGCCGGCTTCGCCGAGCGCGGCACCGAGCGGAGGCATCACCGCGACCCGGCCGGCACCGATGCTGGTCAGGACCTGCTCGCTGCTGCTGCCCCAGATCCAGTCGTCGTCGGTCAGATTGGGAAAGCCTGGGTTACCGCGGGCGTCCGAGCCATGGCAGGTGGCGCAGTTGTTGGCGTAGATGTTGCGCCCGATTGCCTGGGCCTCCAGATCACCGGCCAGTTGCTCGACCGGCACACCACGAAAGCGCCCCAGAATCTCCTGCGCCTTCGCCTCGGCGGCGGCCACATCGCGGGCGTGATCCTTGTTCTGGGTCCAGCCGAGCACACCCTCGTAGCGACCGAAACCCGGATACAGCACCAGATAGACGATCGAAAAGATGACCGTACCGACGAACAGCCATAGCCACCAGCGCGGCAATGGCTTGTTGTATTCGACCAGATCGCCATCCCAGCTGTGGCCGGTGGTGGCGGTGGCGTCCTTGTCTTCCGGCGCCGGCTTGGCCGTGGCGATCAGCAACCACAGCACACCGACCACATTGCCCACGGCAAGCAGGATGACCAGCCAGCTCATGCCCTCACTCATCGTCCTTTCTCCTTCGTGCTCTTGTCTTCCTCATCCAGGGGCAACTGCGCCGCTTCGTCAAACCGCTTCTTTTGCGCCGGCAGCAGCGCCCAGATGCAGGCTGCGAAGAAGGCGATCATCACGACCACGCTGATCAGACCCAGATAGGTCCCCTTGTCCATTTCAATGGCCTCCCGCCGGACTGGCGGAGTCGGTGTCGACTGCGATCGGTTCCGGCTTGGGCGTGTAGCGGCCGAGTCCTTGCAGATAGGCGATCATCGCGTCCATTTCGCTCTTGCCGCGCAGCGCTTCCTCGACACTGGCGAAGTCTTCTTCCGTGTATGGCGTGCCCAGAGTGCGCAAGGCCGCCATCCGCTTCTTCAGGTCGTCCGGATCGAGGAAGCGATCGGCCAGCCAGGGGTAGCCGGGCATGTTCGATTCCGGCACCACCACGCGCGGATCGATCAGATGGATGCGGTGCCAGTCATCGCTGTAGCGACCACCGACCCGAGCCAGATCCGGGCCGGTGCGTTTGCTGCCCCACTGGAAGGGATGGTCGTAGACCGACTCGCCGGCGACCGAGTAGTGGCCGTAGCGGGCGGTCTCGGACTGCAGGGTGCGGATCATCTGTGAATGGCAGTTGTAGCAACCTTCCTTGACATAGACGTCGCGTCCGGCCAACTCCAGCGGCGGGTAGGGCTTCATCCCTGGTAACGGCTTGACCACCTGCTCCTGGAACATCAGCGGGACGATCTCGGCGATGCCGCCCAGACTGATCACGACAAAGATCAGAATGCCCATCAGGCCGATGTTCTTCTCGACGGTTTCATGCTTCAACATCTCAAGTCTCCTTGGCCGTCGTGATCAGGCGTGCTGCGGTTCGAGCACAGGGGCTTCCGCCCACTGTTTCGATTGCTGCCAGGTGCGCCACATGTTCCAGGCCATCATGAACATGCCCGCGACCACCAGCAGGCCGCCGAAGAAGCGCACGTAGTAGTAGGGGTAGCTGGCCACCAGCGACTCGACGAAGGTGTAGGTCAGGGTGCCGTCGTCATTGACGGCACGCCACATCAGGCCCTGGGTCAGGCCGGCGATCCACATCGCCACCGTGTACAGCACGATGCCGATGGTCATGATCCAGAAGTGGCTGTCGATCAGCCGGGTCGACCACATCTCCTTCAGGCCCACCAGTTTCGGGAACATCGCGTAGATGCAGCCGATGGAGATCATCGCCACCCAGCCCAGCGCGCCGGAATGAACGTGGCCGATGGTCCAGTCGGTATAGTGCGACAGCGCATTGACGGTCCGGATCGACATCATCGGACCTTCGAAGGTGCTCATGCCGTAAAAGGACAGCGAGACGATCATGAACTTCAGGATCGGATCGGTGCGCAGTTTGTGCCAGGCGCCGGACAGGGTCATGATGCCGTTGATCATGCCGCCCCAGCTTGGCGCCAGCAGGATCAGCGAGAACACCATGCCGAGTGACTGCGCCCAGTCCGGCAGCGCGGTGTACTGCAGATGATGCGGGCCGGCCCACATGTAGATCGAGATCAGCGCCCAGAAGTGGATCACGCTGAGGCGGTAGGAGTAGATCGGCCGACCGGCCTGCTTGGGCACGAAGTAATACATCATGCCGAGGAAGGCGGCGGTCAGGAAAAAGCCGACCGCATTGTGGCCGTACCACCACTGCACCATCGCATCGACCGCGCCGGAATAGACGACGT
>DAIMJK010000267.1:0-5333 GCA_036722245.1 Lysobacterales bacterium | reverse complement strand
CGGCCTTGAAGCTCAGATGGACGCTGGCCAGGACCAGCGCCCACACGCCCAGCCACTTGTGTACCTGATAGACCCGATCCAGACCGCCAAAGCCGGCCTCCAGCCAGCGCCAACGCGCCCCCAGCAGGGCGGCCGTGGCCATCAACGCCAACGCGCAGACGCCGCTGGCCAGACTCAGGCTGGCGCTGCTCCACCAGGTCGACGCCGGTATGGCCATTAAGACCAGGGCAAAGCTGATCACGCAAGGGATCAGGACAGCATGGCGGGAATCGAGCTTCATCGGCGGACGCCTGTAGAGGGGTACAGGCTAGCCGACCAACCAGCAGGAGCGCGTGACGTGGGTCAAGGGGTCGGACTGCCGAGCTTCAGCATTCAGCACTGCTGCGGCCGCGGCTCATGAACGACGCCAGGTAGGCGGAGGTGCGCCAGAGAGGTCTTGAAGCGGCGTGGAGCGACAGTGCCCGTTGCGGGCGCCGAACAAAAGGGGGGTCGGCCCCTTGGGATATTGCGGAACTACAGGGCGTCGCCGTCCAGTTCGCCGGTGCGAATCCGGATGACCTGGTCAAGTTGATAGACAAAGATCTTGCCGTCACCGATCTTGCCGGTGCCGGCTGCCTGCAGGATGGCCTCGACCACCGCTTCCACTCGATCGTCCGTACAGGCTACCTCGAGCTTGATCTTGGGCAGGAAATCGACCACATACTCGGCGCCCCGATAGAGCTCCGTGTGCCCTCTTTGCCGACCGAAACCCTTCACCTCGGTCACCGTGATGCCCTGCACCCCGATCTCGCTCAGCGCGTCGCGCACCTCGTCAAGCTTGAAGGGCTTGACTACCGCCGTCACCATCTTCATGTCGCCTCACCTCCTTTTGTCGCCAGGGGGCTTGAAGCTTAGCGTGGATAGGGTCGCGACGGCACACAGCGAGTTTCAGGGGTGCAATTGAAACTGCCGCAGCAATGGGTTGATGCGGCACTCCCGACTCCGGACTCCCGCCCTTGTTGGTCGCGGGCGCCTCCTGAGCGCGCCAGCCCGCCTTCACTCCGGCTCCGGTTTGTCCGCATTGCGGCGGGTGAGGAAGCGGCCGCTTTGCACCGGTGCGCTCCATGGACGGGACTGCACCGACTCGACTTTCGCCAGCTGGGAGCCTTCGCGCAACCATTCCTCGAAGGCAGCGAGCCTTTCGGTGCTGCCGCGGGCAACTGCCTCGACCCGGCCATCGGAAAGATTGCGGATCCAGCCGTCGAGTCCAAGAGCGATCGCCTGGCGCTCGGCGCTTGCACGGTAAAAGACACCCTGCACCCGACCGCTGATCAGATAGTGGAATGCCTGCACTACACGGTCTCCCGATCCACCTCAGCGCTTGCGGTCCACCGCCTGTTCCAGTTCCTCGCGCGTGATCGGGCCCAGAAAGCGCTCGGCGACGCCGCCCTTGGGGTCGATCAGATAGGTCATCGGCAGGCCTCTGGGCGTATCGAAATCCGCCGGCGGATCGAACACATCGACCTGCGCGATCGGATAGCTGACCTTGCGTACCTCGAGGAAGCGGACGATGTCGGCCAGTTCGGATTCTTCAAAGGCCAGCCCGATCACTTCGACATCGGCCCGATCGTCATGCAGCGACTGCAGCTCGGGCATTTCCTTGATGCACGGCGTGCACCAGGTGGCCCAGTAGTTCACCACCACCCAGCGACCGCGCTGTTCGGCCAGCGACCACGGCGTGCCGTCGACCAGCTTGACTGCCAGTTCCGGCTGTTCCTTGCTGGCCCAGACTGCCGGCGCCCCGGCCCACAGCAGCAGCGCGAGTGTCCAGGCGCTTCGTGTCATCCAATGCGTCGTCATTTGTCCTGATTCCTTGAGGCAACAGACTTGATGGACCCGTTGTCAGCCGTTCCCATCGCACGACCGTCGAGCAGATCGGCCAGATTCACGTCCATCATGGTTTCGGCCGCCGCCGCGCTGCGCTCCAGCGCTTGCAGCACCGCCAGTGAACCACCGCCGCTATTGTCCCCTGCACGAGGCAGCGCGTAGGGCAGTTCACGGTAGATTTCGCGTAGCGTCATCCGACCCAGATCGCGGGACAGTACCCAACCGCCCAGGTCCGTACGCTGAACGATGCGCAAGCGATCCAGATCATCGATGAGCCGATTCAGCCCCTCATCGCTGATCCTGGGCAGCTGCTGCGCCAGTTCACTGACAGTCAAGCCCTTGCCCTCAAGCTGGGCGCGGCGGAGCAGGGCGAGCAGTTCGACCAGCGCCGGGAAGAACTCCCGCGGCTGTGGTTCTCTGCGATCGCGCTGGTAGTTGAAGGCGCCCAGGCTGGCGGCAAAGGACGCGCCGAGCAGGACCACCACCCAGGACAGATACAGCCAGAGCAGGAAGATCGGAATCGCGACCAGCGCACCGTAAACGGCCTGGTAGCTGCTGTAGCTGGTCACATACATGCCGAAGCCGCGCTTGGCGCCCTCGAACAGCAAGGTCGCCAGCAAGCCGCCGGCCAGCGCGTGACGAAAGCGCACCGGCGTGTTCGGTATCACCAGGTAGCTCAGGCAGAAGCCGGCCAGCGTCACCAGAAAAGGCAACAGCGGCAGCAGCCCGTGGTCGCGCACCTCCTGGATCAGGTTGGCACCCTGCAACAGCGGCAGCGAGAACAGGTAAGAGCTGACCGCAACGCCGCTGACGATCAGCATCGGACCCAGCGTCAGGGCGGTCCAGAAGACGACGAAACGGGCCACCGGCGGCCGGCCATGACTGACCCGCCAGATCCGGTTGAAGGTCTGTTCGATCGAATTCATCGTCACCAGCGCAATGATGAGCAGCGTAATCACGCCGAGCGCGCGCAACTGCGAGGCGGCTTCGGCGGCGCGGAAGACATAGGTTTGCACCTCCGCCCCGGCGGCCGGCACGAAATTGGAGAAGATGAACTCGGTCAGTGTGTCGCGGACATCGCCAAACACCGGGAACAGCGCGACGATGGCGAGCGCGACGGCGGCCAGCGGGACGAGTGCAAACAAGGTGGTATAGGCCAGTGCACCGGCGGCCTCGAAGCACTGATCGTCGATGAACCGCCGCCACAGAAAGCGCGCGAAGGCCCAGCCCTTGTCGCGATCAATGCGAACGCGGAAGTTCAAGCCAGCCTCCGACCTTGGCGAAACGACTAGTGTAGTCCCTTGGGCGCGGGTCGCGACTGCGAGGGCTGAGGCCTCAGAGTCCAAAAGAGCCAGGGCCCTGCAACCGTTGCCGTAGCGGTGAAGCAGAGCGCCGAGCGCGGCGGTTCTGCTCTTCTGGGCCCTGGGCCCTGAGCCCTGGGCCCTGCTGTTTCGGACTTCTGGGCCCTCAGCCCTGCTCCAGGATAGTGACCTTTTTGGGCGCTCCCTGACACTCATCTTCAGCAAGCGTTCTTTATCTGTTCTCTATCCCGCCCGTCCGCCGCCTGTCTGGAGCCTCGCCCTGCTTACTCGGCAGGCGAAAAAAATCCTATCGCTATAGTTACTTAGCGATGAAAGCTCGATTCAGTCTTAAGTCTCTGACGGAAATAGGGAAATGTGACGCTGGCGCAGTGTCGCACCATGACAAGTGGGCTAGAATGGGAATATCTGGTTATTTGTGGGTACCAGTGGAAATTTGCTCCCTCAGCTACTGACGCACACCGACTCCGACCGGGGAAAGTATGTTCTACGGCGAGACCAATGTGGCCATTGACGACAAGGGCAGGCTGGCGATGCCGCTGATGCATCGCGAGCCGCTCGGTCAGCTCTGTGGCGGCAAGCTCGTGGTGACCTACAACCCCTTCGAGGCGCAGTGTCTGCTGGTGTTTCCGCTGGCCGAGTGGGAGCGCGTACGGGACGAGGTGCAGGGGCTGTCGAGCTTCCATCGCGGTCACCGAGAACTTCAGCGCAAGCTGGTTGGCGCGGCCGCCCATCTGGAACTGGACGCACAAGGCCGGTTGTTGCTGCCGCAAAGCGCCCGCCAGGTCGTCGGGCTGGAACGCAAGGCGGTGCTGCTGGGCCTGGGAATGAAGTTCGAGTTGTGGAACGAGGCGGCTCATCGCGGTCAGATGGAGCGCCCCATCGGCGAGATCGATACCACTGACGAAATGCGTTCACTCAATTTCTGATTGCCAAAGGCGTAGCGTTGCTCATGAGCCCGACCCGATCACCAGCCCTGGCAAGCACGGCGAGCGCGCACCACCCGGTGCTGTGCGCGGCCGCGCTGGCGGGCTGGTTTGCACGGCCGGACGGCGCCTACGTGGATTGCACCTTTGGTCGCGGTGGCCATAGCCGGGCCCTGCTGGCGCGGTTGGGACCGGCCGGTCGGGTGTTGGGCATCGACCGCGATCCGCAGGCGCTGGCCGAAGGCGCCGCGCTCGCCGCGGCCGACCCGCGTTTTGAACTACGCGATGGCAACTTCGCCGATCTGCTACCGACCCTGGCCGAGGCATCCTGGTCGGGCGTGCTGTTCGATCTGGGGGTTTCCTCGCCGCAGCTGGACCAGGCTGAACGGGGCTTCAGCTTCGCCAAGGATGGCCCTCTGGACATGCGGATGGATCCGCGCCACGGACTCAGCGCCGCCGAGTGGCTGGCCCAGGCGACCGAGGCCGAGATCGCCGATGCGCTGTATCACTATGGTGAGGAACGGGCATCGCGCCGGATCGCCCGGCTGATCGTCGAGCGACGCCAGCTGGCCCCGCTGACCGGCACCCTGGAACTGGCCGAACTGGTCGCCAGCCAACTGCCCCGGCATGGCCGCATCCATCCGGCGACGCGAACCTTCCAGGCCTTGCGGATCGTTGTGAACGACGAACTGGGCGCGCTGGAGCGCGGCCTGGCAGCGGCGCTGGAGTTGCTCGAAGCTGGTGGCCGGCTGGCGGTGATCAGCTTCCATTCGCTCGAAGACCGCGCGGTCAAGCGCTTCCTGCAGCGCGCCGCGAAGGCTCCGCCGGTCAATCGTCGGCGCCCCCCGAGCGCGACCGAGTTCTGCCCCAGACTGCGTCTGATCGGCCGCTTCGAGGCCGGTCAGGACGAGATCGACCGCAATCCGCGCTCCCGCAGTGCGCGCCTGCGCGTGGCCGAGCGGCTGGCGCCCAGCAGCGACCGGACGCACTGATGCCGCGGCCCGCCGTCCTGTTGTGTGGCTTGCTCGCGCTGGCAGTGGTCGGCAGTGCGATCGCGGTCGTCGTCGCGCGCCACGAGAGCCGGCGCAGCTTCACCGAACTGGAGATGCTGGTAGCGCAGCGCGATGAACTGAACATCGACTGGGGTCGGCTGCAGCTGGAACAGGCAACCTGGGCCGACCCGAACCGGATCGAGAAGATGGCGCTGCAGGATCTGGGGCTG
>DAIMJK010000266.1:0-5349 GCA_036722245.1 Lysobacterales bacterium | reverse complement strand
CGGCGCTGCTCTGGCCCGTACGCAAGACTTGAAGCGTAAAGCGACCCGGACCCAAACTCCACCACATTCGGATCACAAGGGCCGTCAGTCCAGCAGGCGCCCAGCGGCGCCGCTCTTGCTCCTACGCAAAACGTAAAACGGCTTGGTTCTCCGCTGCACCCCAGCCCACCACCTCGCCACACCCCTGTCCGCCCAACTACACTCACGAATCAACCATCCCCGCAGCCCCCGAGGCCATCCATGCTCAAGACGACTCCGCTCAACGCCCTGCATCGTTCGCTCGGTGCCCGCATGGTGGATTTCGGCGGCTGGGACATGCCGTTGCACTATGGCTCGCAGATGGAGGAGCACCATCAGGTGCGGCGTGAGGCCGGGCTGTTCGATGTCTCGCACATGCTGGCGGTGGATCTGGAGGGGCCGGCCACGCGCGACTACCTGCGCCTGTTGCTGGCCAACGACGTGGCCAAGCTGAAGGCGCCGGGCAAGGCGCTGTACAGCTGCATGCTCGACCATGCCGGCGGCGTGCTGGATGACCTGATCGTCTATCACCTCAGCCCGACCCGTTTCCGGCTGGTCGTCAACGCCGGTACGCGTGACAAGGACCTGGCCTGGATTCGTGGTCAGTCCGCCGGGCTCGAGCTGCAGGTGCGCGAGCGTACGGACCTGGCGATGATCGCGCTGCAGGGACCAAAGGCGCGCGAAATCCTGTTCGGCCAGGTCAGCGATTCGGCACGGGCGGCAATTGAAGCTCTGAGCCGCTTCCAGGCCGTCGATGCCGATCAGCTGTTCGTCGCCCGCACCGGTTACACCGGCGAGGACGGCTTCGAGATCCTGCTGCCGGCAGAACTGGCGGCCGATCTGTGGCAGCGGCTGATGGCTGGCGGTGCGCGCGCGGCAGGGCTCGGCGCGCGTGACACACTGCGGCTGGAGGCCGGAATGAACCTGTACGGTCAGGACATGGACGAGAGCACCACGCCGCTGGAATCGGGTCTGGCCTGGACGGTGGCCTTCGACCCGGCCGATCGAATGTTCATCGGCCGCAGCGTGCTGGAGAACCAGCGCGCCGATGGTGTAACGCGAGTACTGGTTGGCCTGATCCTGGACGAGCGTGGTGTGCTGCGGCACGGCCAGCGTGTGCTGAGCGAGGCAGGCGAGGGACTCATCACCAGCGGCAGCTTCGCCCCCAGCCTCGGCAAGTCGATCGCGCTCGCCCGGCTGCCGGCCGGCCATGGCGAGCAATTGCGGGTGGACATGCGCGGGAGGGAAGTGCCGGTACGGCTGTTCCGGCCGCCCTTCGTGCGCAATGGCGCGCCGGCTGAGGGTGCCTGAGTGGCGCGCTGGTGGGTGCGCGGTACCTGCAGTCGCGCTTAACATGGAGTTGCGCGGAACGAAAGACGAAACCATGTACACTCGCGCCCCCGTCTGATTTGCAACCGTTTCGAGTGGCTGCCATGACCGAGATTCCCGCACAACTCCGCTTTCTGAAATCCCATGAATGGGTGCAGCGTCGCGAGGACGGCCAGTTCCGGGTCGGAATTTCCGACCACGCGCAGGCCCAACTCGGCGACCTGGTCTACGTCGAACTGCCCGAGGTCGGTCTGGAACTGGAGGCCGGGGCGGCGTGTGCCGTGGTCGAGTCGGTGAAAGCGGCAAGTGACGTGTATGCTCCGCTCAGTGGGCGCGTGATGGCGGTCAATGAGCAATTGCGAGACAAACCGGAAAGCATCAATGAAGACGCTTTCGGGGACGGTTGGCTGTTTGTCATCGCGGCCGCCGACCCGGCTGCCTTTGATCAGTTGCTGGACGCCGACAGCTATGCCCGGTTGCTGTCGGATCAGGAGGCCTGAGCAGACGAAGTGCCATTCATGGCTGCGCCACAATTGCGGCGTCGGCCTTCAGGGCATGACAGGTTGTTGGCGCTACCTATACCATTGCAGATTGTTTCCATCCATCCGGGCCGGCTGGCCCGACCCGCGCAAGAGGGGAGTGAGGCCAGATGCGCTCAGTCATTGAATTATTGATCGCGCTGATTTTCGTGGCGCTGTTCTTTCTGGGGATGGCGTATTTCCTGCCCCAGGCCGGCCACGTAGAGCGCTCGATCGTGGTCGAGCGCCCCGCCAGCCAGGTCTTCGACATGGTCAACGGGTTCAAGCGCTTCGACGAATGGTCGCCCTGGCACCGCAAGGACCAGACCATGCAGACCGAGGTCGGCGGCGCCGACCATGGTTTTGGCGCGACCCATCGCTGGGACTCGAACGATCCGAAGATCGGCAAGGTCGAACAACGCATCATCGAGAGCGAGCCCTATCGGGTCGTCAAGATCGCCCATAACTGGGACCGCTTCGGTAATGCCACGGTCAGCTTCCGCTTCAAGCCGGTCGATCTGGGGGTGCAGACCACCTGGGCCTATGACATCGATCTGGGCATGAATCCGATCATGCGCTATCGCGGCCTGTACATGGATGGGGCGATCGGTGAAGACTTCCAGATGGGCTTGATGCGCCTGAAGGCGCTGCTGGAGAGCACGCCCTACGCGCGTGACTACTCCGATATCGACGTCAAGACGGTCGAACTGCAGCGCCGCGACGCTCTCCAGACCACGGGTTCGGTCACGGTTTATTCGGCCGATGAAGTGCTGAACATGCCGTTGGCAATCGACGAGACGGTGGCCAAACTGAACGAGTTCGCGCAGAAGAACAAGCTGCAGGTGACGGGTCGGCCGCAGGTCGCAATGTTGAGCAAGGATCGCTACAGCGCCAGCTTTGACGTCTTCCTGCCGGTTTCGGGTTTGGAGGATGTCACCCTGCCGGCCGATATCAAGGCCGGCAAGACTTTTGGTGGCAAGTATCTGTCAGCCGAACACTGGGGACGGCGAAGCCTGTCTACGGTCACGGCCGAGAAGATGATGGCTTATATGAGCGTCCGCGGGATCAAGCCTATCGGCGACAAGTTTGAAGAACTGATCGGCGAGTTGCCGCTGCCGCAGAATGGCAATGGCGATGACGGCGAGGATGCGGGGATCGCTGGCTTCGAGGCCTCCACCGCCGAAGAGGGTGCGGATTCAGATCCGAATACCGAGTACGTCACCCGCGTCTACTATCTGATCGAGGCTTTGCCAGACGAGGTTTCGGCGGCTGCTGGCGAGGGCGGCGAGGCGGCTGAGGGGGAAGTGGCCGAGGGTGAGGCAGACCAGCCGCAGGGCTGAGACCCGAGCGGACTGCAGCGCGGTCAGGACCCGGTTTCTGCCTTTTTCAGCGCCGGCTCCGTGGTCGTTGACCCCTCCAGTGAGGCCAGTACCTTTTTCGCCCAGCGTCGATATTCCAGCGCCGAAGGATGCAGGCCGTCCGAGCTGAGGAGTTGCGGTCGCGTAGCGGCTTCCCGGGACCAGCCAGTGATGTCGATGAAGCACACCTGCCGGCGCTCGCATATCGCTCTGGCGCGTTCGTTGAATTCATCGATCTGCTGCGCGATCTCGCTCGCGCTGCGCGCATCATTGCGCGCAAACGGGGTCACGCCCCAGTCCGGAATCGACAGCACGCGCAGTTTGCCTTGAGCTCCGGCCCAGCACTCCGCTCGTGTCAGCAGAGCGTCGAACTGATCGGCATATTCGTCCAGCGAGCGGCCCCGGTACTGGTTGTTGACGCCGATAAGCAGGGTGACCAGATCATAGGGAGGCGCGAAGTCTGACTCGCAGCGGTCCAGCGCCGCGCTCAATTCGTCGGTGGTCCAACCGGTCTGCGCAACGATGAGTGGATCGGCGACCTCGTGTCCCTGAGTGCGCAGCAGCGCGGCCAATTGCACAGGCCAGCGCGCGTCTACGGTGACGCATTCGCCGATGGTGTAGGAATCGCCCAGCGCGAGCATCCGCCACGTCGCGGCTGACGGCGCTTCCGCACGGTCTGCCACTGCAGCGGTCAAGCTGTCGCGCTCCGCCGACAGTTCAGGCTGCCGCGCCGGCCTTAGGGGCCGCTGCGCTCAGATAGCTGTCGAGCACATCGTCCATGGCCAACAGAGCGCGCTGCAGCACGCGCGCCTCTGGCAGCAGGGTCATCCGGAAGTAATTTCGGTAGGCGACGTTGAACGACGAGCCGGGCACGATGAGTATGTGCTTGCGTTCGAGCAGGTCCATCGCGAAGCACTCGTCATCGAAGCCCGGCAGTTCACTCGGATCGACGCTGGGGAACGCGTAGATGGCACCAGCCGGCGGCGTGACGCTGAGGTGGCGGCTGGCTGCGCAGGCTTCGATGACCGCCGCGCGGGATTCATGCAAGCGGCCGCCGGGCTGTACCAGCACCGAGTGGGTGTCCGGGCCGTCCAGCGCGGCAATTACGGCCCACTGGCCTGGTACGTTGCTGCACAGGCGCAATGCCGCGAGCAGGTTCAGCCCACGCAGGAAGTCCTGCGCCGGCCGCAGCAGGCCGCTGACCGCAAGCCAGCCGACCCGCCAGCCGCAGGCGCGATGGACCTTGGAGAGCCCGCTCAAGGTCACACAGAGCGTATCGTGGACCATCGGTGCGACGGGGTGGAAGCGGGCGCCGTCATACAACAGTCCCTCGTAGATCTCATCGCTGAAGATCAGCAGGCCAAAGCGCTCGGCGATCCGGACCAGCCGCTGCAGCAATTCACGCGGGTAGACCGCGCCGGTCGGGTTGTTCGGATTGATCAGTACCAGTGCGCGCGTTCGCGGCGTAATCAGCGCTTCGACTTCGTCCGGATCAGGCAGCCCACCGCCGCGCTCCGGCGGGCAGGGGTAATGCACCGGTCGGCCGCCATTGAGCATCACCGCGGCGGTCCAGAGCGGATAGTCCGGTGCCGGAACCAGTACCTCGTCGCCCGGCTCGACCAGCGCACGCAGCGACAGATCGATCAACTCGCTGACACCGTTACCGATGAAAACATGATCCGGATGCGCCCCGGGTACCTGCCGCTCCAGTTGCACCCGCGTTACCGCCTCGCGCGCTTCGATCAGCCCTTGCTGGTGACAGTAGGCCTCGGCCTTCGGCAGCATCTCGCGCATTGCCCGGCGCAGATGCTCAGGCGCCTCGAATCCGAACAGCGCCGGGTTACCGATATGCAGCCGGGTGATCGCATGCCCCTGCTGCTCCAGCTCCCCAGCGCGAGCATGTAGCGGTCCTCGGATGTCATAGCGGACCTGATTCAAACGTTGGGCGGCACGGAAGGGATGCAGCATCAGACGAGTTCACGGCAATTGTTGCAGTGCAGTGTAAACGCACGCGCGTGCTTGACAAGGGCCTGGGCGGGCCAGATGGGCATTATTGCGGGCATTGAGAGCCCAGGGCCCAGGGCTCAGGGCCCAGCGAACCGGTGCTCTTCTGGGCCCTGGGCCCT
>DAIMJK010000265.1:0-5362 GCA_036722245.1 Lysobacterales bacterium | reverse complement strand
GACTACACGGCTCCCTTGCATCCACGTATTTGCGTGCCAAAACGGTCCATCGGCTGAGCGGGGGCACGACGTGAATGGCTTGCTCACCCCAAACCTGAGCCGGGCCGCGAGAGCCTTTAGTGTGGTCGGATGATCCGCGCCGAGGGACCCTGCCAGGTCGGCATGCGCGCGCCGCGCCATCGCCGCACTCAACTCCGGTGCACCACCGCTGCGACGGCCGTAGGCCACCAGCAGTCGCCCCGCACTCGCGAGTGCGTTGGGCACGCCGAGCACGCGGTCCTGGAGTGCACACCAGTTGGCAGTTGAGCAGTCGGATTGGCGGGAACGACCAGGCCTTCTCGAAACATCAGTTTGAATCGCACCCCAGAGTGAAAGCTTCACCGGCTTCTGCTACACAGTAACGATGGACAAGATTGTCGACAGCCCGCTCGATCGCCTGTTCCGTCCGCGTTCGGTGGCGCTGGTGGGTGCGTCTGATCATGCCGATTCACTGGGCACAGGAATCACCCGCCATCTGCTCGACCGCAACACCGAGGTCGAACTGCATCTGGTCAACCGCAACCGCGCGGTGGTTTTCGGTCGACCATGTCTCGCCAGCGTCGAGGATTTGCCCGAGAACGTCGACCTGGCGGTGCTGCTGACGCCGTGGGCGGTGTCGCTGGAACTGCTGGAGCGGCTGGCTCGGCGAGGTGTGGGCTGCGCGGTTGTGGTCAGTGTCTGCGGTCGGGCCAACCTGAGCTTGCGCTCCTTCGAGGCCGATCAGCGGCGACTCAAGCGCTTTTGCGAAGCGCATGCGATGCGGGTGGTCGGTCCGGCCAGCCAGGGCGTGATCCTGCCGCGGCTGGGGCTGAATCTGAGTCTGTGTCCGGCCACGCCCGAGGGTGGAAATGTAGGCTTTGTCTCCACCTCGGGGGCGATCGCCAGCGTGATTGCCGACTGGGCCGAGAACCGCGGCCTGGGCATGTCGGCGCTGCTGATGCTCGGCGATGCGGCCGACATGGATCTGGCCGATGCGCTGGACTGGTTTGCCGCCGATGGTTCGACCCGCGCAGTGCTGTTGTATCTGGAAGCGCTGGAAAAGCCGCGTCGCTTGCTGAGCGCGCTGAAGAACCTTGCGCTGCGCAAGCCGCTGGTAGTGCTCGCGCCGGAAGCGGTCATCGGCGCACAGGCACCGAACGGCGAGGACGCAGAGCGCGCACCCTTGCTGCGGCTGGCACTGGAGCGCGCCGGCGTGCTGTGTGTGGACAGTCTGGACGAGTTCTGTGCCGCGGCCAATGTCGACCTTCCCGCCTGGCCCCACGCCGGCGCGCGCTTCGCGATCGCCGGCAATGGCCAGGGACTGCCGCAACTGGCGGCCAATGCGATCCATCGCGCCGGTGGCCGACTGGCGCAACTCAGCGCACCCACGTTGGACGGCCTGCGTCCGCTGTTGCCGCCCGAGTTGAGCCCTGCCAACCCGCTTGACCTGGGCCGAGAGGCGGACGGCAAGCGCTATTCGATGTCAGCTGAACTGCTGGCGAAAGACGAGGACGTCGACGTCGTACTCCTTTGCCATCACCCGACCAGTTTCGCGTCGGCGGCGCAGATCGTATCCACCCTGGAGCCGTCGCCCGAGGACGACGCGCCGATACTCGCCGCCTTCGCCGGAGCCGGCCAGGACCGGTCCCGCTATGCCCTGGCGCGGCGTGGGATCGCCGCCTTCGAAACACCGGAAGCCGCGGTCCAGGCCTACGCCTTGAATCGCCGCTACTACACGCAACGCGCGGCGCTGATGGCCACCCGTCCGGCGCTGACCCGCCATCTGCGGATCGATCTGAAAGCGGCACAGGCGATCCTTCGGCCTAGCGCCGGGGTCGATCCAGCGGGTTTGCTGGCCTGCGCCGGGATTACGCTGCAGGAAGCCAGCGCACGCGCCGGACGGCATTTGCGCCTGTACAGCGACGAATTGCTCGGCCCGGTGCTGGAGGTCGAAGCCGAGCAGCGACGAGCGCAGTGGTTGCTGCCACTGGACGGACTGAGCGCCGACCAGGCGATTCAATCGCTGGCTGTGGCTGAAGCCAGCCTGTTGCCGCGGCAGCGGACCGAACTGCTGGCGCTGGCCGAGTTGTACCAGCAGTGTCCGACCCTGGACGAGTTGCGCCTGGCCGACCCGCAGTGGTCTGCCGATGGCTGGCTAGCCGCCGATGTCAGCTACAGCCGTCGCAGCAAACCACGTCCGGGGCTGGCCTTCGCACCCTGTCCGGCCGCACCGGACGAACTGCTGGAGTTCGGTGAGTTGCCGCCGCTATTGTTCAGGCCGATACGAGCCGAGGACGAACCGCTGCTGCAGCGCAGCTTCGACCGCCTTTCGCCGGAAGAAGTACGGATGCGCTTCTTGTATCCGATGGGCAGCATGAGCCACGACCAGGCCGCGCGCCTGACTCAGCTCGACTATGATCGCGAGGTGGCATTGGTCCTTGCCGATCCGGTCCCGGCCGGTCAGGCGATGATTCATGCGGTGGTCCGCGCCAGCTTCGATCTGGCCAGCAGGGTGGCCGAGTTTGCGATCGTGATCCACCGCGACTACGCTCGACGCGGCCTGGGCCGGTTTCTGATGAAGCGCATCATCGAGCACTGCCGTGGCGCCGGAATGCACCAGATCGTCGGGCTGGTGCTGCCGGAGAACAAGGCCATGCTGGCTTTGGCCGACAGCCTGGGATTTCGGCGCAGCCGCGACGAAGAGTTGGTGCGGGTGACTCTGGATCTTGCCGAGAAAGGTGATTGATGAAGCCTCGCAAGTTGATCGCCGAGCCCTCGGGCTGGTCATTGCTGACTGGGTCCCTGCTCGTGCTTGCCATGTTCGGCGCTTCGCAAGCGCAGGCCTGGGGCTGGATGGGCCATCGACTGGTTGGCAGCCACGCCGAGGTTCGCCTGAATGAGGTCGCGCGAGCTGAAGTTGCAAGACTGCTCGCCGGCGAGCAGGAGCCGACGCTGGCCGGCGTGTCCACCTGGGCCGACGACTTGCGCAACGACCCCGTGCGCGGGCCGGCCACGGCCAGCTGGCATTTCGTCAATTTCGAGCGCGGCCAGTGCCAGTTCGACGCCACCCGATTCTGCCCTGATGGCGGCTGCATCGTCGCCGCGATCGGGCGCTTCCAGGCGGTACTGACTGACCGCAGTCGACCGCAGATCGAGCGCACCGAAGCTCTGAAGTTCCTGGTCCACTTTGTCGCCGACCTCCACCAGCCGCTGCACGCCGGCTACTTCGCCGACCGCGGCGGCAACCGTTTCCAGATCAGCTATCAGCGCGAAGGCTGGAATCTGCATTCGGTCTGGGATTCGCTGATCCTCAGGAGCGGCGGCCTCGACGAAGAGGGCTACTTGAGGTCAATCCAGACCCGACTGACCCGCCCTCCCGCCCAAGGCACACCCACTAGCTGGGCCGAGGACAGCTGCCGGCTGGTCCAGAACCCGGATTTCTACCCGCCCCGCCACAAGATCACCAGTACCTACCTGGACGCCAAACGACCGCTGGCCGAAGCCCAGCTTGCGCGTGCCGGCGAGCGGCTGGCGGGGTTGCTGAATGCGGCGTTGGGAGGCGAGGAGTAGGGATCCGAGGGCCCCTCCATTGGTGCGTATTCGCTCGCTCCCGCGCCTCCCTGTACACGTTGCCTTACGTCGTAAGTCAGCGTATTCTCATGCGACATCACAGGTGCAAATGCCGCAGCGAGATTCAGCATGATCACGATTTCCGTTTCTTCGAAGGGTCAAGTCGTCCTGCCGGCTGATCTCCGCCGTCGGCTCGGACTGGGTGCTGGCAGCAAGCTGCAATTGATCGAGCAGTCCGATGGCATTGAGCTGCGCGTACTGAGCGCGGCCCCGCCATCCGATGTTGCCAGTCTGGCCGGCCTGGTCAGCGCACCGACTACCGGCGTGCCGCGGCGACTGGAAGATTTCGATCCGGCCTCGTTACTGGCGCGACGGCGTCCGTGAAGTCACTCGACACGAACGTGTTGGCGCGCTTCTTCATCGACGATGCGGACGATCTGGGAGCGCTCAGACAACGGCCGGCCGCGATCCAGGCGATATCCGAGCGGTGCCACGTGACAGTGACCGTCCTGCTCGAGTTCGAATGGGTCATGCGAGGCTTCTATCGCCTGCCAACGCCACAAATCGCGCACGTCCTGCGTGCATTGCTGGGTCTGCAACACGTCAGCATTGAAGACCGATCCGCAGTGCTGGCGGCGTTGGACTGCCATGCACACGGTATGGATTTCGCCGATGCGCTGCACCTCGCGCGGAGCAGTCGATGCAACGGTTTCGTCAGCTTCGACAAGGCATTGGCGCGGCGTGCGGCGAAGTTGGACCTGAATCCGCCAGTGCAGCTGCTGGCAGACTGAAGCACGGCTCTGACGAGCGATGCAGCCAATGGAATCCCGAGTTGAACTCGGGCAACAAAGCTGGTGAGCGATGGGATAGTCGACGCATCGGAACCCCGAGTTGAACTCGGGCAACAAGGCTGGGTGAAGAGCTGAGGTCAAGAATCGGCCAGAGCGGATTGAAGAGCAGCGGTTGCGTAGCAACCGGCCCGAGTGCAATTCGGGGTTCCGTTCGCGCAGCTCCCCGCACGCCCCATACGCTCGGGTATCCTCAACAGCCCTGCTCCGAACCTGGTCCGCCACGATGACCATCGACGCCTGTATTTTCGACGCCATCCGCACCCCGCGTGGTCGCGGCAAGGCCAGCGGCAGCCTGCATGAGGTCAAGCCGGTGCGGTTGCTGGCCGATCTGCTGGGCGCGCTGGTCGAGCGTAACAATCTGCCGACCGCGGTGGTCGACGACGTGATCATGGGCTGCGTGACCCAGACCGGCGATCAGGGCGCCTGCATCGCCAAGACCGCGGTGTCGCTGGCCGGCTGGGACGAGCGGGTCGCGGCCTTCACCCTCAATCGCTATTGCGCCTCCGGGCTGGAGGCGATCAACCTGGCGGCTGCAAAGGTGCGCTCGGGCTGGGAAGAACTGATCGTTGCCGGCGGCGTTGAATCGATGTCGCGGGTGCCGATGGGCAGCGATGGCGGCGCCTGGATGCTGGACCCGGAAACCAGTCTGGCGATCGACTTCGTGCCGCAGGGCATCGGCGCCGACCTGATCGCCACCCTCGAGGGCTTCGATCGCTCACGGCTGGACGAGTTTGCCGCCGCCTCCCACCAGAAAGCCGCCGCCGCCCAGCAGCGCGGCGCCTTCAACCGCTCGATCGTGCCGGTGCGAGATCGCAATGGCCTGCTGATCCTCGATCACGACGAGATGATCCGGCCCGACTGCAGCGCGGCCGGGCTGGCCGGCCTGAAACCCAGCTTCGCCCAGCCCGGCGAGCTGGGCTTCG
>DAIMJK010000264.1:0-5398 GCA_036722245.1 Lysobacterales bacterium | reverse complement strand
GTGCATACACGATCCCGCACTGGTCGCGCCGATCACGCAGAAACTCCTGCAGCTGCCGCCGGCCGTCCTGCTTGAGCTCGATCTGGTAGTCGATATTTGGGCGGTCAAAGGAACTGACGAAGGCGCGCGCTTCGGTCAGCGCCAGTTGCTCGACGATCTCGTGTCGGGTTGGCGGGTCGGCGGTGGCGGTCAGGGCGATTCTGGGCACCTGCGGCCAGCGCTCATGCAGGCACTTGAGCTCGCGGTACTCGGGCCGGAAGTCGTGGCCCCATTGCGACACGCAATGCGCCTCATCGATCGCGAACAGGGCCAGCTCGCTGCGCATGAGCAGATCCAGAAAGCGCGCCGTCAGCAAGCGCTCCGGGGCGACGTAGAGCAGATCCAGTTCGCCCGCCAGCAGCGTTTGCTCGACCGCGCGGGCGGCTTCGGCGCTGAGGCTGGAATTGAGGAAGCTGGCGCGCACGCCGAGCTGCTGCAGCGCCGAGACCTGATCCTGCATCAACGCGATCAAGGGCGAGACGATGATCGCCGTGCCGGGACGAAGCAGCGCCGGCAGCTGATAGCACAACGACTTGCCACCGCCGGTCGGCATCAGCACCAGCGCATCCCCGCCGGCCAGCAGATGGCCGATGATCTCGGCCTGCAGACCGCGAAAATCGTCGAAGCCGAAGACCTGCTTCAGCTGGGTCCGGGCGCCGCTCAGATCACTCATTCGTTCATGCGCGCCAGCGCGGCGACGATGCGCTCGCGGTCATGGCCGCCATCGGGATGGCTTTGCGCCAGCGGCGTGCCGTCCTCATCTAGCAGACTCCAGCCTTCGTCGCCGGCTTGCCAGGCGTCGGCCACGCCGCCGTTGTCGCGCAGGCGCTTCATCGCCCGACCGCATTCGGCCGGACTGGCATGACCGGTGCCGGTCGCCAGCGTGCTGCCATCGCTGTCGTTCAGCTTGAACTGGAAGCTGCCATCCTGCTGAAAACTGACCAGCCGTGGTGGCTTGGCGGCCTTGCCGCTTGCAGACGCGATGGGTCTGGACACGGCGCGCAAGGGCCGCAGGCCGACCGCCTCGCGTATCCGCCGCAGCCGCTCACCGGCCTGTACGCGGGCCTTGGCGGCGCCGGCCTGCAGCAGCTCCTCGATCCGCTCGGGATGAGCGATCAGTTCCTCGTAGTGCGCTCGCGGCGCGGCCAGTTCGGCGTCGATGATCTGGTACAGGCGCTGCTTGGCCTCACCCCAGCCCAGGCCGGCGCGCAGATCGGCGGCCATTGTGGCGCGGTCGGAAGCATCGGCGAAGGCGCTGTAGATCTGATACAGATGGGCGCCTTCGGGATCTTTTGGCTGGCCAGGTTCGAGCGAATTGGTAACGATCCCGGCGATTGCCTTGCGCAGCGCCTTGGCCGGCAGCCACAGCGCGATCGTGTTGTCATAGCTCTTGCTCATCTTGCGGCCGTCCAGTCCCGGTAGCGTGGCAACCGATTCGTCAACCACCGCTTCGGGCAGCACCAGCAGATCGGCGCCGTACAGATGATTGAGGCGCTGGGCGATGTCGCGCGCCATCTCGATGTGCTGCACCTGGTCGCGCCCGACCGGCACCTGGTGCGCACCGAAGGCGAGGATGTCGGCCGCCATCAGCACCGGATAGCTGTACAAGCCCATCGTGATGCCGGCATCCGGATCCTCGCCGCGTTCGCGATTGGCGTCGACCGCGGCCTTGTAGGCGTGGGCACGGTTGAGCAGGCCCTTGGCCGCCACGCAGCCGAGGATCCAGGTCAGCTCGGGCAACTCCGGGATGTCCGACTGGCGATAGAAGTGCACCTGGTCCGGGTCCAGACCGGCTGCCAGCCAGCTCGCCGCGATCTGCAGTGTCGATTGATGGACGCGCTCGGGCGCCTGGCACTTGATCAGCGCGTGGAGGTCGGCGAGAAAGAAATAGGACGCATGATCGGCGCGGCGGGAGGCCTTTATGGCCGGCTTGATCGCGCCGACATAGTTGCCCAGATGCGGGGTGCCGGTGGTCGTGATACCGGTCAGGACACAGGTGACAGCCATGGTGGGTGGCGCTCTCCAAGCAAGTCCACGGACCGGCGTAGGGATCGGGTCGGTGGGGTCGAAACCGGGCCTTCGTTACAGATCGCAGCCGAAGGGCCAAAAAAACAGGGTCACCGTGGCGGCGCGCGGGTTGCCCATGATACGTGCTTTCTGCGACGCTCCGTTGCGCGCGGGCCCGGTGACTGCCACAGCCGGATCGGGGCGCGCGAACGACGACCATCACTGGAGGAGGGAACAGCATGGGCAAGTTTGTTTGCAAGACAGGCAAGGACGGCAAGCGCTATTTCAATCTGAAGGCCGGCAACGGACAGGTGATTCTGACCAGCCAGGGCTATGCGTCCGATGCCGGTTGCCAAAAGGGGATCGAGTCGGTTCGTGTCAACGCCGCCGCCGGTCGCTTTGAGAGCCTGAATGGCGAAAATGGCAAGCCCTATTTTGTGCTCAAGGCGACCAATGGTCAGGTCGTGGGGCGCAGTCAGATGTATGAGTCGGACAAGGCCCGCGACAACGGCATCGAGTCGGTCAAGAAGAATGCACCGGACGCCAAGGTCGAGGAAGAAGCGGCCGAGTAGACGGACCAGGGCACAGGGCCCAGGGCCCACGCGAGCACGGGCCGAGGCAGCTCGGCCCAGTGCGTTCCGGGCTAGCCCGGAAGTTTCATAAACCTGCTACTGCGGCCGCCAATCATCACGTCGTGGCGCGGTCTGCTCCCGTTTGTCGACTCAACGTAGAGCAAACTACGCTTACGCCGCCAAACAGTCCGCGGACCGCACCACAACGCGCCCTTGGCGGCCTCGCTACGCACGTTGTTGAAACATCCGGGCTAGAACAGCATGTTCGCGGCCTGGATCACGCAGGCGCTGATGAACCCGGCGATGAAGAACAGATAGCTCAATCTGAGGTAGGGGAACTTGTGCCGGGCCAGATAGAAGCCGAGTGAATACAGATCGTTGGCGAGGGTCTCGTAGACCGCGCGATCGGTCCGCAGGGCGTCGGCCCACAGTTCGTAGAAGCGGTCGCGCGGCAGTTCCGAGAAGTGGGCGAAGAACATGATGTTGAAGTGCTCGGGCAGATTGTCCGGGTCCTTCAAGCGCATGGGCCGGTACTTGGGCAACACCGCCAGGATCGCCAGCACCAGAGCGACCAGAGTGAAGAAGGACAGCGTACCGAGCGCCCAGCGCAGGTCCGGTTCGTTGATCCGGCTCAGCGTCAGGCTCAGCACGATCGACGAGACCGTGATGATGATGTTCGCCTTGCGATCGGCCATCAGAGACAGCTGCACATGGTGCCGCTGCGCCGACTGGATCGAGTAGTCCGCCGTATTGCGGCCGAGGATTCCGTCGAACAGATGGCGATAGCCAATGTGCGAAGTGGCGGTCTTCGGTAGCGGTGTGCGGTCGCTGCGCATGGTGCCTTGTTCCGGCGGGTTTGGGGGGATTGTACGCCCATGCAGCTTCGGGACCGGCAGAGCCGCGTTCCCGATGCTGAGCTCACCGACATCCTGAAGCCGTTTTACGTTTTACGTTTCAGGTTTTACGTAAGAGCAAGAGCGCATCGCCGCCACACTTCGGGACCGACCGGCCGTTGCTCTGAACTGGCTACTGGAACTGGCAACTGGAACTGTAGACGGAAGGGCCCAGGGCCCAGGGCCCAGGGCACAGGGCACAGGGCACAGGGCACAGGGCACAGGGCACAGGGCACAGGGCCCAGATTAAAAACCTGAGCTACGCTGGGTCCTCGGCACTGCTCTTCTGGGCCCTGGGCCCTGAGCCCTGGGCCCTCAACTCAGCCCTCAGCCCTCGGCCCCAACTTGATACCATCCCCCGATAGTCAAACGGTATCGCCCATGAATCTGCGCGATCTCAAATATCTCGTGGCGCTGGCTGATCACCGCCACTTCGGCCGCGCGGCCGAGGCCAGCTTTGTCAGTCAACCGACGCTGTCGACCCAGCTGAAGAAGCTGGAGGACGAACTGGGGGTGCAGCTGATCGAGCGCGGTCCGCGCCAGGTGTTGCTGACCGAGGTGGGGGAGGCCATCGTCGAGCGCTGCCGCGAGGTGCTGAACGAGATCGAACAGATCCGGGAAGAAGCCAGACGCCACCGTGATCCGGAGGCTGGCAGTTTCCGGCTGGGACTGTTCCCAACCCTGGGGCCGTACTTGTTGCCCCACGTCATGCCGCAACTGCGTACGCGCTTTCCGCAGCTGGAAATGTATCTGGTCGAGGAGAAGACCGAGGTGCTGCTGCAGATGCTGCAGCGCGGGGAACTGGACGCCACCGTGTTGGCATTGCCGATCGAGAGTCATCACAGCTTCGAGCAGGAGGTGCTTTTCGACGAACCCTTCGTGCTTGCGCTGCCGTCTGATCAGCCCTTGCCGCGGCACATGCCGGTGCCGATGTTGGAACTCAAGGCGCAAAGCCTGCTGCTGCTGGAGGAGGGCCACTGCCTGCGCGATCAGGCGCTGGAGGTCTGCGCACGGACCGGCGCACGCGAACGCGCCGGTTTCCGCGCCACCAGCCTGGAAACCCTGCGCCAGATGGTTGCCGCCGGCGTCGGCATGACCTTGTTGCCTATCCTCAGCGTCAAGCCGCCGGTGGCCTCCAACCCGGCCGTGCGGCTGGTCGCCTTCGAAACCCCGGCGCCGATCCGCACACTCGGACTGCTCTGGCGCAAGCAGTCTGCCCGCGCCCGTCTGATGCCGGCACTGGCCGAAGTCCTGCGCGCGGTGCCGCCGGAGCTGCTGCAAACCGGCGACCTGCCGGTGGAGACCGGCAAGGCGGCCTGATTCAACGTAGCCGTTTCGGAACAGCGGACATCGAGGGATAGCAGCGATAGGGCCCAGGGCCCAGGGCCCAGAAGAGCAGCGCTCGTGAGCACGCAGGCAGCGGCGGCGACGGACTTCAGCCTTGCTGCGTTCGTACGGCTTCGGGCTTCGGGCTTCGGGTTTCCCTGGGCCCTGAGCCCTGAGCCCTGGGCCCTAAGGCTTCAGGACCGACGAAACCCCAACCTGCCGCACCCTGTCAGCGGAGCTAAAGGCCCCCGGCCGCCTGTGCCACGGCCCGGAACAAGGCGCGGCCCTTGTTCATGGTTTCTTCCCACTCCGTCGCCGGGTCGGAATCGGCGACGATGCCGGCACCGGCTTGAACATGCAGGCGACCGTCCTTGATCATCGCGGTGCGGATGCCGATGGCCAGATCCGATTCGCCCCACCAGTTCAGGTAGCCGACCGCACCGCCATAGAGGTTGCGCCGGATCGGTTCGAGCTCCTGGATGATCTCGATGGCGCGGATCTTCGGTGCGCCCGACAGCGTACCGGCTGGAAAGCAGGCGCGCAGCACGTCCATCGGACTGA
>DAIMJK010000263.1:0-5477 GCA_036722245.1 Lysobacterales bacterium | reverse complement strand
GGATAATCCAGGCCGGCGCTGACCGAGTGGGTCTCGAGGATCTGGCCGGCGGCATCACTGAGCAGATAGGTGCGATTGCCGTGCAGCACACCGGGCCGGCCGGCGCTGAGCGAGGCTGCGTGCTCGCCGCTGTCCAGACCATGCCCGGCCGCCTCGACGCCATAGAGATCGACCTCGCGATCGCCGATGAATGGATGGAACAGGCCGATCGCATTGGAGCCGCCGCCGACGCAGGCGACCAATGCATCGGGCAATCGGCCGTAGCGCTCGAGCATCTGCGCCCGAGCCTCGATGCCGGCGATCGCATTGAAGTCGCGCACCATCATCGGGTACGGGTGCGGTCCGGCAACCGTGCCGATGATGTAGAAGGTGTCGTCGACGTTGCTGACCCAGTCGCGCAGCGCCTCGTTGAGTGCGTCCTTGAGGGTCTTCGAACCGCTGCTCACCGGCACCACGGTGGCACCCAGCAGCTTCATCCGGAAAACATTGATGGCCTGCCGCTGGACGTCGACCGCGCCCATGTAGACCACGCATTCCAACCCCAGCCGGGCGGCCACGGTCGCGCTGGCAACGCCGTGCTGACCGGCGCCGGTCTCGGCGATGATGCGGGTCTTGCCCATCCGCTTGGCGAGTAGTGCCTGGCCGATGGTGTTGTTGATCTTGTGCGCGCCGGTGTGATTGAGGTCCTCGCGCTTGAGCAGGATCTGCGCGCCGCCGGCATCCCGGCTGAGCCGCTCGGCGTGGTAGATCGGTGAGGGACGGCCGACATAGTCGCGGCGGTCGGCCTGCAACTCGGCCAGAAAGGTCGGATCCTCTCGATAATGCAGATAGGCCTCGGTCAAGGCTTGCAGCGGCGCCATCAGCGTCTCGGAGACGAAGCGCCCACCATAGGGCCCGAAATGGCCGCGCGCATCCGGCTGGCTGACGCCATCGTAGCGGACCTCGTCGGTCACCTCCGGATACCCCTGCCGTTCAACCACCGCGCTGTCGATCTGCACGCTCCACCTCCTTGACGAACTGCTCCATGCGCGCCGGATCCTTCAACCCCGGCGCCGATTCGATCCCTGAACTCACATCCACCGCGAAAGGCTGTACTCGGGCGATCGCCGCTGCCACGTTGGCGCTATCCAGTCCACCGGCGAGGATCAGTCGCTGCCCTTTCCAGTCCCTCGCCCGTGACCAGTCGAAAGCCCGTCCCTGGCCACCCAGCTCGCCAACCGCATGGCCATCGAGCAGCAGCGCCAGCGCGTCCGGATAGTCACGGCTGCGCGCGAGCGCCGCATCATCGCCCATCGCGAGCGCCTTCACAAAGGGCCGGTTGTGACCCAGGCAGTCGATGTTCGCCTCGTTGCCGTGAAATTGGAGCAGATCGACGCGCGTTCGCGCGAGCAATGCCTGAATCTGCGACGGCTCGGCGTCGGCGAACAGCGCCACCACGCTGACGAAGGCCGGCACCCGCGCGATGAGTACTTCGGCGCGGGCCGAGTCCAGCCAGCGACGACTGCCGGGCACGAAGACGAAGCCGAGTGCGTCGACACCCAGATCGACCGCCCGGTCCACATCGTCAGGGCGGGTCAGGCCGCAGAACTTGATTCGTGTACGCATGGTTCCCTATTCAAGACAGACGGCGGCCGGCAGCCCCCACTGGGCAGGATACTGCGGTCCCTCGAAAACCAGACCCGCGGCTGGTGCGGTCGGGCCAGCCTGACAGCGATCGCGCGAGGCCAGTGCCTGCGCCAGCCAGCCTGACGGTTGTTCGCCGCGCCCGATCACCAGCAGCGATCCGACAATGTTGCGCACCATGTGATGCAGGAAGGCGTTGGCCTGGAGTCGAAATTCGATGATCTCGCCAAGCTGGCAGATCTCGAGTCGATGCATTGTGCGGATCGGTGAAGGCGCCTGGCAGTGGACCGTGCGAAAGGCACTGAAATCGTGTTCGCCGAGCAGGCTGGTCGCGGCCTCTTGCATTGGCGCCAGTTCAAGTGGCCGACGTTCCCACGCAAGCTGGCGCGCATCCAGCGCCGGACGGACCGAGCGGTTCAGCAGCCGATAGCAATAGCTGCGCCGCCGCGCGGAGAAGCGCGCGTGGAACTGATCGGGCACCCGCTGCGCCCACAGCACCGCGACCGAGGAGGGCAGCTGGCTGTTGCCACCGAGCACCCAGGCACGATCGCTGCGCTCGTTGGCTGCGTCGAAATGGACCACCTGACAGCGCGCATGGACGCCGGCATCAGTGCGTCCGGAGCAGACGACGGCAATCGGCTCGGAGGCAACCTTGGTCAAGGCCGCCTCCAACGTGCTTTGCAGCGTCCGCCCTTTGCGCTGCTGCTGCCAGCCGTGATAGTGGGTGCCGTCGTATTCGACACCCATGGCGACGCGATAGGTCATGGTTCAGGGCCTTCGGCCCGTCGTGGTGAGGGGGCGCAGATTACTGGAAAGCTTCCAGGAGCGTTGGAGTCCGAGCCTGCTGTGGTTCAGTTTGACTCGCACTCTGGGCAACAACCGAACCGGCAAGGAGGTACTCATGCCAATCGCGGCAATGACAGTTCGACGACCGGGGCGTCGATTACTTGAAACCTCAGGTGACCGGGCCGCAAACGCAACTGGCCGCCTCACGGGCGGCCAGTTGATCAAACCCGGCCCTTTCGGGCCGCAAAAGGTGTGACAGCATCGCTCAGCCCAAGCCCGCCATCAGCTTCTCGGCGTCCGAGCGCTGCCCGGAATTGCCTTCGGCGATGACCTCTTCGAGCATGCTGCGCGCGCCTTCGGGATCTCCCATGTCGATGTAGGCGCGGGCCAGATCAAGCTTGGTGCCGACCGCATCACTTTCGCCGAGCGAGCCGAAATCCAGATCCAGGAAGTCATCCTGATCCTGATCGACCGCGACCGCCGCGGGCGGCACTGCCTCTAGCGGCGCAGGTGCAGCTGGCTCGAGTTCAAACGACAGATCGTCATCGAGTCCGCCGGAGCTGTCCGCCAGACCGACGACTTCGGGCTTTTTCACCTCACTGTCGAGGCTGAAGTCGAAGTCCATCGACGACAGTCCCAACTCATCGGATTCCGACTGGGCACGCTCATGCTCCGCCGAACTCTGGTCCAGAGAAGCTCCAAAGTCCGCCTGGGCCGCAGCCGAACCGGTCAGTGCCGAGTCGCTGTCGGACTGCTCCGCGTCGGTCGGGGAATCGAAGCCCAGACCGGCAGACGGCTCCTCCGCGACCGGCTTCACCGGCTCGATGACCTGGGTCGGACTGTCGAAATCAAAATCGAAATCGAGCGCCTCCGGCTCCCCCTCCGAACTCGCCGCCGTTGGCGCCGGCACTTCCACTGTGGCCGCGGGCTCATCGAAATCGTCAAAGCTCAGACCGTCGTCGGCCGTGCCCGGCGCTTCGGATTCCGCCGTTGGCGAGTCGTCGAAGGATGTCGCGTCGAAGCCGAAGTTGTCGGGTGCGGCGAACAACGGGTTGCCTGGAAGCAGCGCCTCGCCGAGGGATCGCGCTTCGCTCCATTCCGGTCCCGATTGGTCATCGACATGCGGCAGCATTGCCTGCGCCGCATGCTCGAAGCCAGCTTCGTCGCCCTGGGCGTAGAGATGCCGCAACAACTGCAGATGGGCATCCAGATCGGCCGGATCAGCGCTTAGCCGGCTCTGCAACTCGTAGAGGAAATCACCGTCGTCGGCGGCAGCGTGTGGCGCCGTCGAAGCGGGAATACCGAAGTCCACCGCGTCATCACTTTCCTCACGCGTATCGAAGCCCTCGTCCGCGGCACTCTTGCGACGCCGGGTTGCGGCCAGGCCAAGCAGGGCCAGCACCGCAGCGGCCGCGCCGCCCAGCAGATAATAGTTCTGGTACCAGGCCTTGGCGGGATCCGGCGGCGTGACCGGCTCGGGACGGGTGGCGACCGAATCCGGCACCGGCTGGGTTACCGCCGGCGTGGTCGAGTCTTGCGCGACCGGCTCGGTCGTGCTGTCGTCGACCATCGGGTCGACCTGCGAGGGATCGTCCTGAGCAGCCATATCGTCTGCTGCAGCCACATCGTCCACATCGGTCGGAGCGGTCACCGTGTCATCGTCTGGCGCACCCCAGATATCCTGCGCACTGACACTGCTGTCATCAGGCGTCAGCGCGGGCTCTGGCTGGCTGACCGGGTCCGGTGCAGGCGTCAGCGCAGCGACCGGCTCGGCCCCTGCTGCGGTGGCGGCAGCCGCGGCGGCCTCGGCCAGACGCTCCAACTCGGCAATTCGTGCCTGCATCGCTGCCAGTTCACTGTCTCGCAGCGTAAGCAGACGATCCTGATCCGTCTTGATCTTCTCCAGGTCGCTGACCCGGGAACGCAGTTCGCGCGCTTCCTGGCGCGCGCTGGCAAGATCCTCCTCGGTCCGGGCCAGATCGGCTCGGACTTCACGCAGCGCGCTGGAACTGGCATCCAGACCACCGCTACCAGGGCGATCGGCACCGCCCTGATCACCGCTGGCCGCACGCGGCGGCACCAACTCCAGCCGACTGTCGGCCGCACTGGAACCGGCTGCAGTCCCCGGTCGACTGCCGCCGGCGTCTGCCAGCGCCGTCGCCGTACCCGCAGCACGCTCCTGATAACCACGCCAGATCTCGTTCTGCTGTCGCACCGCGTCACGCGCGTCAGCGAGTGAGATCGCGTTGACCTCGGCCGCCGAGGGAATGCGCAAAACGGCGCCACGCTTGAGCGCGTTGATGTTGTCCTGATAGAACGCGTCCGGATTCATCCGCAGCAGCGTGACCATCAGCCGGTTCATGTCGTCGACGCCATCCGGGCGAGTGGCGCTCGCAACTTCCCACAGCGTTTCGCCGCTGCTCACCGGGCCGTACTCGCGCGCGCTCGGTGCCGGTGCCGGGGCGGGTGTAGCCACTGGTGCGGGTGCCGGTGCGGGTGCCGGTGCCGGTGCCGGTGTCGGTGTCGGTGCGGCTGGCGGCGTTGCCTGTGCCGGCGGCGCGGCGGTCGCAGCTTGGGCAATCGGCTCAGGCCTCGGAGCGGGTGCCGGGCGGGCAGCCGGGGCGGTCGCCACGGCCGTACCGCGTCTGGCCGGAGCCATTACCGGCGGGTCGAGCAGTACCGTGTACTCGCGCAGCAGCCGCCCGCTGGGCCAGCGAACCTCGAGCACGAAGTTGACGAACGGTTCGGTGATCGGCTGATTGCTGGTGACGCGGATCAGCGGCCGCCGCTGTCCCAGTTGACATCAAGCAGGAAGGTCAGGAAGGGCTCGCGGATCGGTTCACTGCTGGTGACCCGGATGACCGGTTCACCGCGCGCATTCTCGCCGATGGCGAACTCCAGCGGCACCGCCAGACGTGTCCGGTCGATGCCGACGCGGGCGAAATCTTCGGCCTTGGCCAGATCCACCGCCAGTCCGGCGGCTTCCCCAGGACCGGCCTGGATGACCGAGATTTCGGCATTCAGCGGCTGATTCAGGGCCGACTTGACCTCGATCGCCCCCAGCCCCA
>DAIMJK010000262.1:0-5506 GCA_036722245.1 Lysobacterales bacterium | reverse complement strand
GGACGCGGCGCAACGTGCTGCCGTGCTGGCGCGGCCGGAGCGGGCGGGTGGGGCGGATCTGGCGGCGCAGGTGGCGCGGATCATTGCCCAGGTGCGGGCCGATGGGGATACCTGTCTGCGCGCGCTGACCCGGCGCTATGACAATGTCCAGCTGGGCGAGCTGGCGGTGAGCTCGGCCGAGTTTGCGGCGGCTGAGGCTGAGCTGGGGTCGGAGCTGAAGACCGCGATCATCAATGCACGCGAACGCCTGCTGCAGTTCCACGCCGCGACCCAGGTCGAGCCGAAGGCGGTGAGCACGGCGCCGGGGCTGGTGTGCGAAAGGCTGCCGCTGGCGGTCGGCTTGTATGTGCCGGCCGGCACCGCGCCGCTGCCGTCGACTGCGCTGATGCTCGGCGTGCCGGCGCAACTCGCACGCTGCCCGCAGGTGATCCTGTGCACACCGCCGCGGGCGGATGGGCGGGCTGATCCGGCGGTGCTGTATGCGGCTGCGCTGTGTGGCATCCGCCACGTCTGCAAAGTCGGCGGTGCGCAGGCGATCGCGGCGATGGCCTTCGGTACGGCGAGCATTCCGGCCTGCGCCAAGCTGTTCGGGCCGGGCAATGGCTGGGTCGAGGAAGCAAAGCGGCAGGTGGCGATGGCGGCTGGCGGGCCGGCGATCGATCTGCCGGCCGGACCCTCGGAAGTGCTGGTGATCGCCGATGGCGGCGCCGATCCGGCGTTCGTCGCGGCCGATCTGCTCGCCCAGGCCGAGCACGGCCCGGATTCGCAGGTGCTGCTGCTGACTGACGACGACAGACTGATCGAAGGGGTCGAGCAGGCGCTGGTGGCGCAGTTGGCCGAGTTGCCGAGGGCGGCGACCGCGCGTCAGGCGCTGGCGGCCAGTCGAGCGATTCGAGTGACGGATCTGGACGAGGCGGTGGAAGTGTCGAATCAGTATGCGCCCGAGCATCTGATCCTGCAGACGCAGCGCCCGCGCGCGCTGCTCGCTCGGGTGCGCAACGCAGGCTCGGTTTTTCTCGGGGCGTGGACTCCGGAAAGCCTGGGTGACTATGGCTCGGGCACCAATCACGTGTTGCCCACTGGCGGCGCGGCCCGATCCAGCAGCGGGGTGAGCGTGGCCAGCTTCCAGAAGATGATCACGGTGCAGGAGGCCAGCGCGAAGGCCTTGCAAGCGGTCGGTCCGGAGATCGTCTGCCTGGCCGAGGCCGAGGGCCTGCGCGCGCATGGCCGGGCGGTGTCGGTACGGCTCGATCGTCTGAGCGAGACTGCCGCATGAGCATCCTCGATCTGGCGCGGCCGGAGCTGCGCGCCTTCCAGCCCTACAGCTCGGCTCGGCTCGAAGCCGGCAGCGTAGGCGTGCTGCTGAACGCGAACGAGTGGCCGTGGCCACCCTTCGAGGGCGCACCGGCACTCAATCGCTACCCGCCACCACAACCGCCGGCGCTGCTGGCACGGCTGGCTCAGATCTATCGTTGGCCGGTAGCAGGCATCCTGATCGGGCGCGGCTCGGACGAGGCGATCGACCTGCTGGTGCGCGGTTTTTGCCAGGCCGGGCAGGATTCGGTACTGATCTGTCCGCCGACCTTCGGCATGTACCGCGTTGCCGCGCAGCTGCAAGGTGCCGCGGTGATCAGCGTGCCCTTGCTTGCCGCCAACGATTTTGCGATCGATGTGGGCGTCGTGCTTGCGGCAGTCAAGTCCAATGAACCGAAACTGGTGTTCCTGTGCTCGCCGAACAATCCGACCGGCCAGCAGGCCGATCGCGGCGAGTTGCTGCGGCTGATCGACGCGCTCGCCGGCCAGGCGCTGGTAGTTGTCGATGAGGCCTATATCGAGTTCGCTCAGGGACCGAGTCTGGTCGAGGAACTGGGTAACCGACCGCATCTGGCGATTCTGCGCACGCTGTCCAAGGCCTATGGTCTGGCCGCCGCGCGGATCGGCTGCCTGCTCGGCGCGCCCGAGTTGATCTCCTTCCTGCGCGGTCTGATGGCGCCATACCCGCTGCCGCAACCTTGCGTGGACGTCGCCCTGCAAGCGCTGGATCTGGCCCAGGACGGCCTGCGCGCCGAGCGCTTGCGCCAAATCCTGAGCGAACGCGAGCGCCTCGCCGCCGCGCTGCGAGCGAGCCCCAAAATCGACCACGTCTGGCCCAGCGACGCCAACTTCCTGTGCTTCCGCTGCCACGACCCCAAGGCCCTGCTCCAACGCTGCGCCAGCGCCGGCCTGATCCTGCGCGATGTGTCGCACTATCCGGGGCTGGCGGGGTGTTTGCGGGTGAGTGTGGGGACGGGGGCGGAGAATGGCCGTTTTTCAGGTGTCCTCGAGCGGGGTGGAGCATGACGACCAACGGAGCAGGGCCCAGGGCTCAGGGCCCAGGGCCCAGAAGAGCGGGCTTGCCGCCGCCGCCAGCCGAGAGGACAGTCTGGGGCTGGCGGTTCGACAATCTGAACAGCTCCGAACTGGCGGCTTTGGCTCCCTGGGCCCTGGGCCCTGAGCCCTGGGCCCCAAGGCTGGCCGAGCGCGCTACGCAACCAGCCGCAGGGAGATTCCAACAATGCTGAAACTCCTCTTCGTCGACCGCGACGGCTGCCTGATCGAGGAGCCGGCGGATGAGCAGATTGATTCGATCGCCAAGTTCCGGCTGCTGCCGGATGTGATCGGCGCGTTGAAACGATTCGTCGATGCCGGCTATGAGCTGGTCATGGTGACGAATCAGGACGGGCTGGGCACGGCGAGCTTTCCGGAAGCGGATTTCGAGCCGCCGCAGCAATTGTTGCTCGACATCCTGGCCACGCAGGGGATCGGCTTTCGCGAGATCCTGATCGATCGCCACTTCCCGCATGAGCCCAACGACACACGCAAGCCGAAGATCGGCATGGCGCTGCATTATCTGCGTGACGGGCTGATCGATCGTGAGCACAGCCTGATGGTTGGCGATCGCGAGACTGACCTGGAGTTTGCTCGCAATCTGGGCGTGGCCGGCTACCGGGTCGGGCCACAGGGCTTGAGCTGGCCGGAGATCGCGCGGGCGGTACTGGATCGGCCGCGCCAGGCCACTCTCAGTCGCAGCACGCGCGAGACACAGATCACGGTCGAGGTGGATCTGGACCGCGAGGCCGAGCCGCGGATTCACACTGGCCTCGGCTTTTTTGATCACATGCTGGAACAACTCGGCAAGCACGGCGGTTTCGCGCTGCGGCTGGAGTGCCGTGGTGATCTGCAGATCGATGAGCACCACACCGTCGAGGACTGCGCGCTGGCGCTCGGCAGCACGCTGCGCAAGGCGCTCGGCGACAAGCGCGGCATCGGTCGCTATGGCTTCGTGCTGCCGATGGACGAGACCCTGGCCGAGGTCGCGATCGATTTGTCGGGCCGGCCCTGGTTCGAGTTCGAGGGCGTATTTCCGCGCGATCGGGTCGGTGAGCTGCCGACCGAGCTGGTGCCGCATTTCTTCCGCTCGCTCGCCGAGACGCTCGGCGCCACCTTGCATCTGAAAGTGCGCGGTGAGAACACCCATCACATGGTCGAAGGCAGCTTCAAGGCGGTCGCACGCTGTCTGCGGCAGGCCATCGCGCGCCAGGGCGATGTGCTGCCGAGCACCAAGGGGACGCTGTGAGCGTCGTGCTGGTCGATTCCGGCGGCAGCAATCTGGGATCGGTCCAGGCCGCCTTTGGCCGACTCGGGGTGGAGGCGCCGGTGACCGGTGATCCGGCCCGGATCCGCGCCGCTACGCACGTGGTGCTGCCCGGCGTCGGCGCTGCCGCGGTGGCGATGGCGCGGCTGCGCGAGCAGGGGCTGGTGGAGCTGATCCGCAACTTGCGCCAACCGGTACTCGGTGTTTGTGTCGGGATGCAGATTCTTTACGAGCATTCGGAGGAGGGCGATACCGACTGTCTGGGCGTGCTGCCCGGGCGGGTGGCCAAACTCGCTGGTGGACCCGGTCTGCGGGTGCCGCACATGGGCTGGAACCAGTTGCAGCTGGCCGATACGCGTGCGAGTCACATTGATGATTCGAAAGTTCTTTCGAGCCGGAAGGCCCAGGGCCCAGGGCTCAGGGCCCAGCAGGATCAAGAGCCGACACGAGTCGAGATCGAACGCGCTAGCTGCGCGAAACCTGGCACGCTGCCTCAAACCAGCTCTGAACTGGGCCCTGAGCCCTGGGCCCTGGGCCCTGGGTTTCCAAAAGGTGCCGCGAAGCATCCGTTTGGCTCGCACCCCCTGTGCGCAGGTCTGGCAGGCCAATACGCCTATTTCGTCCACAGTTTTGCGGCACCGGTCACGGAATCGAGCCTGCTCTGCGTCGAGCATGGGCAGGCATTCTCGGCGCTCGTGTCCAGGGGGAATTACTGCGGCGCCCAGTTCCATCCAGAACGCTCCGCTGCGGTCGGGGCGCGTCTGCTGACGAACTTCCTGGCGCTGACCAATGGGGGGCAGGCGTGAGCATCCAGCTGTATCCGGCGATCGATCTGCGTGGTGGCGAAGTGGTGCGCCTGTATCAGGGCGACTATGACCAGGTGACGCACTACCAGACCGACCCGGTCGATCTGGCGCGTGCCTACGAGAATGCCGGCGCGGCGTGGCTGCATGTAGTCGATCTGGACGCCGCGCGCGGCGAGCAGAGCGAGAACCTGTACGTGATCGAGGAAATCGCCACCCGCACCGCGCTGCGGCTGCAGGGTGGTGGCGGGGTGCGCGACGAGGACGGTCTGCTGCGCCGCTTTGATGCCGGCATCAGTCGGGTCGTGGTCGGGTCGCTGGCGGTCAAGCAAGCCGAGCTGGTGCGCGGCTGGTTCGGGCGTTTCGGCAGCGAGGCCCTGTGCCTGGCGGCCGATGTGCGCGCCGACGGGCAGGGCGGCTGGCTGGTGCAGATTTCCGGCTGGGAGGCCTCCGGCGGGATGCAGCTCGATGCCTTCATCGCGTGCTACCAGGACGTCGATCTGCGCCACGCGCTGTGCACCGATGTGTCGCGTGACGGCACTCTGGGCGGGCCCAACGTGGCGCTTTACCGCGGTCTGATCGAGCGCTTTCCGTGGCTGCAGGTGCAGGCCTCCGGCGGCGTGTCCTCGCTGGATGACCTGCGCGCGCTGGCCGCGGCTGAGATCGACGGCGTCATCGTCGGCAAGGCGCTGCTGGATGGCCGCTTCAGCTTCGAGGAGGCCCTGACATGCTCGCGCGCCGCCTGATTCCGTGCCTGGATGTGCGCGACGGCCAGGTCGTCAAGGGCGTGCGCTTTCGCGACCACGTGGTCATGGGCGAGATCCTTGAACTCGCGCTGCGCTATCGCGACGAGGGCGCGGACGAACTGGTCTTCTACGACATCACCGCCAGCCCGCAGGGGCGCAGCGTGGACCGCGGTTGGGTCACCCGGGTGGCGAACGCGATCGACATTCCCTTCTGTGTCGCCGGCGGCCTGCGCAGTGTCGATGATGCGCGCGCGGTGCTGCATGCCGGCGCCGACAAGATCAGCGTCAACACCCCGGCGCTGCTCGATCCGAGCCTGATCGAT
>DAIMJK010000261.1:0-5525 GCA_036722245.1 Lysobacterales bacterium | reverse complement strand
AGGGCGCACGCTTGGCGGGTCTATGGAACCCCGAGTTGTACTCGGGCAACGAAGCCTGTGACGCGACGACCTGCTCGCGGACGAAAAAGCCCCGACGAACGCCCGAACGGTCGCTGCGCGACCGGCCCGAGTGCAACTCGGGGTTCCCATTTGCCTCGATGCGCTCAACGGAACCCCGAGTTGTACTCGGGCAACGAAGCCTGTGACGCGTCTACCGGCTCGCGGACTAAAAGCCCCGCCGACCGCCAAAACGGTCGCTGCGCGACCGGCCCGAGTGCAACTCGGGGTTCCGATTTGCCTTGATGCGCTCTATGGCACCCCGCCTAGCCGGCCCTTTGCCGATAGAACTCCGCCCGGAAGTCGGCGAAGCACCCCGTCTCGATCGCCGCGCGCATCCGCGCCATCAACTTCAGGTAATAGTGCAGGTTGTGGATGGTGCCCAGACGGGCGGCGAGGATTTCGCCGCAGCGGTCCAGATGGCGCAGGTAGGCGCGGCTGAAGTTCTGGCAGCAGTAGCATTCACAGCCCTGCTCAACCGGGCCTGTGTCCAGCGCGTGCTTTGCATTGCGGATGTTGATCTGGCCTTGCGCGGTGAACAGATGGCCGTTGCGGGCGTTGCGGGTGGGCATCACGCAATCGAACATGTCGATGCCGCGCGCGACCGACTCGACCAGGTCTTCCGGCCGCCCCACGCCCATCAGATAGCGCGGTTTTTCGGCCGGCAGCTGCGGGCAGGTGTGTTCCAGGGTCGCCTCGCGCTCGGCGGCCGGCTCGCCAACGGCCAGACCGCCGACCGCATAGCCGTCGAAATCAAGGTCCACCAGGGCTCTGGTCGATTCACTCCGCAAATCCGGGTACACGCCGCCCTGGACGATGCCGAACAGGGCGTTCGAATTGCCCTCGAAAGCGCGCTTGCTACGCTCGGCCCAGCGCAATGACAGCCGCATCGAGTCGCGCGCCTGCTCGTAGGTGGCCGGATACGGCGTGCACTCGTCGAAGATCATCACCACGTCCGAGTTCAGCACGCGCTGGATGCGCATCGATTCCTCCGGACTGAGGAACACCTGACTGCCATCGACCGGCGAGGCGAAGCGGACGCCTTCCTCGCTGATCTTGCGGCGCTTGGCCAGGCTGAAGACCTGGAAACCGCCCGAGTCGGTCAGGATCGGTCCATCCCAGCCGATGAAGCGGTGCAATCCGCCGTGCGCGGCGATCACGTCGAGCCCGGGCCGCAGGAACAGATGAAAGGTGTTGCCGAGCACGACTTGCGCGCCGAGTCCGCGCAGTTCCAGCGGGGTCATCGCCTTGACCGAGCCATAGGTGCCGACCGGCATGAAGGTCGGCGTCTCGACCACGCCATGATTCAGCGTCAGCCGGCCGCGGCGAGCCTGGCCGTCTGTGGCCAGCAGTTGGAAGGGAAAGCGACTCATTCCGGTGCCACCGAGCGAGCCGGGATGAACATCGCATCGCCGTAGGAGTAGAAGCGATAGCGCTGGGCGATCGCGTGGGCATAGGCCTCAAGCATGAAATCGCGTCCCATGAAGGCCGCGAGCAGCATCAGCAGGGACGAGCGCGGCAGGTGGAAGTTGGTGATCAGGGCGTCGACCAGCCGGATCGGTCGCCCGCCCGGATACAGGAACAATCGCGTCTCGGCCTCACCCGGCTGCAGTCGATCGCCGTCAAAGGCGCTCTCCAGCGCCCGCGCGCTGGTGGTGCCGACCGCGATCACCCGTCGTCCGGCAGCGCGTGCGGCAGCGACCTGATCGGCCAACTGTTCAGAGACCCGATAGCGCTCGGCATGCAGCTGGCCACTCTGCAACTGCTCCTCGCGCAGCGGCGCGAAGGTGCCGGCGCCGACGTGCAGGGTCAGGAAGCCCAGTTCCACCCCGCCCTCGCGCAGGCGCTGAAACAACCCCTCATCGAAGTGCAGACCGGCCGTCGGCGCGGCGACCGCACCGGCTTCGCGGGCGTAGATGGTCTGATAGCGGGCGCGGTCCTCGATTCCGTCATCACGGCGAATGTAGGGCGGCAGCGGCACGTGGCCGGCCCGCTCGAGCAAGTTGGAAAGCGCTTCGTCCACGGCTTCCAGCTCGAAGAACTCGCCACTCCGGCCGAGCAGCCGCAGCGCGCCGCCGCCGTCGATCTGCAGCACTTCGTCGAGCTTCGGCTTCTTGCTGCAGCGCAGCTGCATCAACGCCCGCTCCCCATCCAGCAAGCGCTCCAGGAACAGCTCCACTTTCCCGCCACTGCTGCGCCGACCGAACAACCGCGCCGGAATCACCCGGGTGTCGTTGCAGACCAGCAGATCGCCCGGTTGCAGCCATTCGGGCAGGTCAGCGAACGGGCGGTCAAACAGTTGCCGCGTCCGCGGATCAGCCACCAGCAGCCGTGATCCACTGCGCTGCGCCGCCGGCGCCTGCGCGATCAGTTCGGGTGGAAGGTCGAAATGGTAGTGGGCGGGGTTGGGAAGCATGGGGCAGCACAGACTCGATCATGAGCAGAAGGGGAAGAGGGCCCAGGGCGCAGCGGAGCGCGTTGCTTCAGGCCTTGCGAACTGGTTACCAGGTTGCCGCCGCTTTTTTCTGGGCCTGGGCCCTGGGCCCTGGGCCCTGAAGCGCCAATCCAAGCGTCGACGCAACGCCTCGCCCAGCACCCGAGCTCCGCCCCAGACTCGGCCTGCAAAGCCGCGCATGGTACGATATTCAGCTACCTTCCATACCGACCACCGATCGAGCGTTCGCACTTTCGGCCTGGAGGATCCATATGCAAATCATCGAACAGCTGGCCGCTTTGCGTGCCCACGGCGGCCCCGCCATCACCACTGGCTTGGGTGACGACCAGATTCGCCGTTTCGCCACGCTCGATCCGCGTCTGAGTCAGGCCGTCAAGAAGGCCTACGACGCTTTCCTGGGCCTGCGCGAGAGTGAACCCGAACTGCTGGCACTCAATGAGACCGATCAACTGGCGCAGGTCCAGGCTGGCTACATCAATTTCTATCCCGATGACGCGGTCAACCCGTATGTCGCGCTGGCCGCACGTGGGCCGTGGATCATCACGCTCAAGGGCGCGGTGATCCATGACAACGGCGGCTACGGCATGCTCGGCATGGGCCACGCGCCGCAGGAAATCATCGACGCGATGGCACAGCCGCACGTGATGGCCAATGTCATGACCGCCAACCTGAGCCAGCTGCGGCTGGATCGGGCGCTGCGCAAGGAGATCGGCCACCGCAGCGGCGGCTGCCCCTACAGCCATTTCCTGTGCCTGAATTCAGGATCCGAGGCGGTCACGCTGGCCGGCCGCATCGCCGACGTGAACACCAAGCTGCACACCGATCCAGGTGGCCGGCACGCCGGCAAGAAGGTCAAGCGGATCGCCGTCAAGGGCGCCTTCCATGGTCGCACCGAGTTGCCGGCGCTGTATTCGGATTCCTCGCGCAAGGCCTATGCCGCGCACCTGGCCAGCCACAAGCATCATGCCGAGCAACTGCTCACGATCGAACCCTACAGCATCGAACACCTGCGCGAGACCTTCGCCCGCGCCGATCAGGAAGGCTGGTACATCGAGGCCATGTTTCTGGAGCCGGTGATGGGCGAGGGTGATCCCGGCCGCGCTGTCACGCCAGCCTTCTATCAGGCTGCGCGCGAGCTGACCGCCGCTCATGGCACATTGCTGCTGGTCGATTCCATCCAGGCCGGCCTGCGCGCTCACGGCGTGCTGTCGATTGTCGATTATCCAGGCTTCGAGGGCATGGATGCGCCCGACATGGAAACCTATTCCAAGGCCCTCAACGCCGGCCAGTATCCGCTGAGCGTGCTCGCCACCAATGAGCGCGCGGCCGGCCTGTACCGCAAGGGCATCTATGGCAACACGATGACCACCAACCCACGCGCGATGGATGTGGCGGTTGCGGTGCTGCAGTCGCTGACGCCGGCGCTGCGGCAGAACATCGTCGAGCGTGGCCGCGAATTCGTTCAGCGCTTCGAGGCATTGAAGTCCGAACTGCCCGGCTGGATCACCAAGGTCCAGGGCACCGGCTTGCTGTTCTCGTGCGAGTTGTCGGCCGAGTTCAAGTGCTTTGGCACGGGCAGTACCGAGGAGTACCTGCGCCAGCACGGCATGGGTGTGATCCACGGCGGCGCCAACAGCCTGCGCTTCACCCCGACCTTCGGCGTCACCAGCGCCGAGATCGATCTGGTGATCGAGAGCGTCCGCCAGGCCCTCAGCGAAGGCCCCCGCCTGCAAAACAGCCAACCGACCGCGCACGCAGCCTGATCGGACAGCAACCAGGCCATGCTATCCGGCCCGCCCCTCTCCAGGCATCGGCGAACGCCGGGGCAGGCTGAGGCTTTGGCCCGGCCCGCCGGTCGCAGCTCGACCTGCAGCGACCCGCGGCGCACCTCTGGGCCCTGGGCCCTGAGCCCTGAGCCCTGGGCCCTAGCTCGGTGAGCCTGCGTCGCCGCCTCGCCGAGTTCGGCTTCGAAGCCAACGAGGACTACGAGTTCGCGCTGCGCTGTCTGCTCGATACCCAGCCCAGGGGCCTGCGCTGCCTGCATGTGGCAGGCGACTCCGGTCGACGCAAGACAGCCTTTGCGCAGGCCCTCGGACAAGCTTGGGAATATCCGCATGTGGTCTACGTCGACTGCGCCCGGCCGGCCCCGCCGCAGCCCCAGGTCGTCTACGCCAATCCGGACGAGGCCACGCCTGAGGAGCCCGAGAGCGGTCCGCTGACCCCGTTCGAGCGCGCCCTGACCGAAGCTTCGGCCTATTCGGAGGCTGACCGTACGCTGCTGATCGTCGATCAGTTGCAGGCGCTCGACTTTCCCGACCAGCTGCGCCTGTTCCGCTTCGTCCAGGACCGCGAATGGACCGCCGCCGGTGCGACCGTCTACGCTCATCCGCGCAATCTGCTGCTGGTTCTGATCAGCGAAGAAGCGCTCTATCACCCGCTGCAGAAGAGCAGCTTCCGCATCTGGACCGATCCTGGCGCCGGAGTGATCGACTTCAAACCGGAAGACTTCGGCCTGGGGCGCGATGCGCAATGGCTGATGGACGCGCTGGCGCGGGTGTTCGCCGCGCTTGGAGGCGGCCCGACCTTCAGCGAGTACGCCCTGCTGATGGATGACATCACTCACCGCATCCGCACGGTGGAGCATCTGCGCACCGCAATCTACGGCCGCATCGAGCACCTCCAGCGGGAGTTGCTGCAAGCACGCGAACTCGATCCGCAGCTGGCCGAGACCGTCGCCGAGATCAACCGCTGGATAGGGGTGGATGAGATCGAGATGAGCAGCCATTGAGCAGGGCTGAGGGCTGAGGGCTGAGGGGTCAGAAAAGCAGGGCCCAGGGCTCAGGGCACAGGGCCCAGAAAAGCGGGGAAGTTACAGCGGGGCGACCCGCTCTCGCTGTTGCTTTCCTTCGCGTCCTTCGTGTCCTTTGTGGTAAACCCGCTCTTGATGCTCGGCTCTCCTTTGTGTCCTTTGTGTCCTTTGTGTTGAATGCTCTTGCATGCAATCGCCGAGGCC
>DAIMJK010000260.1:0-5563 GCA_036722245.1 Lysobacterales bacterium | reverse complement strand
CCCTTCTATCGCTTCCTGCAGCGCTACTGGATGCTGCAGCAGCTCCCGCTCGCGTTGCTGCTGTTCGCGATCGGCGGCTGGCCGTGGCTGATCTGGGGCATTTGCGTGCGAGTTTGCGTCGGCGTTTCGATGCACTGGTTCGTGGGCTATCTGTGCCACAGCCGCGGGCCGCAGGACTGGCTGGTCGATGACGGCGCGGTGCAGGCCCACAACGTCGCCTGGGCCGCGATCCCGTCGATGGGTGAGGGCTGGCACAACAACCATCACGCCTTCCCCGCCTCGGCCCGCCACGGGCTCTATCCCGGCCAGATCGACATCGGCTTTCGCTTCGTCCAATGGCTGGAGCGGATCGGCCTGGCCTGGGCGGTACAGGTCCCGCAGAACCTGCCGCCGCGACCGGGGATCAGTCCGGTCGGCGCAGCCCAGGCCGGGCGCGATTTCGCAACATGAGAATTGCCATCGTGGGCCACGGCATCGCCGGTGCGGCGCTGGCCCGACTGCTTGCCATGGCCGACCACCGCGTAAGCTGCTTCGAACGCCAGGGTCAAGCCTGCAAGCCCGGCGCCGGTCTGCTGCTGCAGCCGATGGGCCTGGCCGTCCTCGAACAGATCGGGCTGCTCGAACAGGCGCATCGGCTCGGCGCGCCGGTCGCCGAGATTCAAGGCTTTGCCGACGACGGTCGACGGATCCTGGACCTGTGCTACCCCACCGATCCGTCGGCTGCCTGTGGCCTCGGAGTGCAGCACAGCGCATTGCAACAGTTGCTGCGGGCCGCCGCCTCGCAGAGTGCCGACGTGCGCTACGACTGCAGCATCGAATCGGTGGACGCTCGGCACGGCTACCTCAAAGGCGTGAACGGATCGCTCCACGGTCCCTTCGATCTGATCGTCGGAGCCGATGGGCGCCACTCTAGCGTCCGAGCGGCTGTTCCCGGCGCGCGCGTGCCGGTCGAGTATCGATGGGGCGGGTTGCTTTGCGTGCTGGACGATTGGCATGCCGCTTTTGATGGACGACTGGTTCAGCGCTATTGCGGCAAACAGCAGCTGGCAGTCTGGCCGTTGGGGTCGAGTCGAACCGATGATCGGCGACGCATCAATCTTTCATGGCGCGTCGATAGGACCCACGCCGACCTACCTGATCTCGCCGGCTGGAAGCGTCAAGTGACCGAAATCGAACCGCGATTGGAACCGATGCTGTCGCAGATCCGTTCTTTCAACCAGTTGCTGTCGGTGCGCTATGCGCGTGCAACCAGGTCTACCTGGGGTATTGATCGGCTCGTATTGATTGGTGATGCGGCGCATTGCATGAGTCCGCAGCTCGGACAGGGCGCCAGCCTGGCGCTGCTTGATGCCCTGATCCTGGCGCAATGCCTCGCGACAGAGCGCTGCGTCGATCGAGTACGCGCACGCTTCAGCGCGGCACGCGAGCCGCAGATCCGACGCTACCGGCGGCTCAGTCGCGTCCTCACGCCGCTCTATCAATCAACGCATCCGTTGCCGCGCTGGCTACGCGAACGTGTGATCCCGCTGCTCGCTCGAACACCGCCGTTCCGGTTGGCCATGTCGAACACATTGACTGGAGCGACGATGATCAGGCAACCGGCCTCTCCACCGACCCCTCAGGATGGCTCTTCATCCGGTGCCAGCACTTCCACCTTGACCTTGCGCACGACGTTGTCGCGCACCTCCTCCACCCGCATCCGGTAGCTGCCGATCTCGAGTTCGTCGCCCTCGTTCGGCAGCGCTTCGAGTTCATTGACGATCAAGCCGCTGAGCGTGCGCGCGTTGTCGGTGGGTAACGCCCACTCCAGCCGGCGGTTGAGGCTGTGCACCGGGATGCGGCCGTCCACCATGACCACACCCTTGGCCTCGTGATGGATCCAGCGCGTGTCCTCACCGGGAGTGGTGGTGAAGTCGCCGACGATCTCTTCGAGGATATCGGCCACGGTGATGAGTCCAACCAAGTCACCGTACTCATCCACCACCAGCGCCATCCGTCTCTTGAGCCGCTGGAACTGCAGCAACTGCTGCGGCAGGCGGGTGCTCTCTGGGATGAAATAGGGCTCGCGCAAGTGCTTTTCGATCATTGCCGCGTTGAGTTGCTCGCTGCGCTTGAAGTCGACCAGCGAACGCAGATTCAGTGTTCCGACCACCTGGTCGACGCTGCCACGATAGACCACCGCCCGGCTGTACGGAAAGCGCACCAGTGCGGCGGTGATCTCGGCATCGTTGCCGTCCAGATCCAGACCCTGCATCTCGCTGCGCGGCACCATGATGTCTTCCACCCGCGCCTCCTCCAGCGCCAGGATGTTCAGCAACATGCGCCGATGCGCCGGCGGGATCATCTGGCCGCCTTCCTGCAGCAAGGTACGCAGCTCGGCTTGAGAGAGTGCCTGCTCGCTCTGTTCATCCGGCTTGTGGCCAAAAGCGCGCAGTACCAATCCGGCCAGCGCGTTGATGACGCGGACCATCGGATAGAGCGCCTTGAGCAAGGGGTAGAGGATGAACGAGGCTGGCAGCGCAACGCGCTCGGGCTTGAAGGCAGCCAGCGTCTTGGGCGCAACTTCCGAGAAGATCAGGATGGTCACCGTCAGAACCACTGTGGCGACCAGCGGTCCAGCCTCACCCAGCAGTCGGATGAAGGCGATGGTCGCCAGCGAGGTGGCCAGGATGTTGACGAAGTTGTTGCCGAGCAGGATCACGCCGATCAGACGATCCGGCCGCTCCAGCAGGCGCTGGGCGAGAATCGCACCGCGGTTGCCCTCACGGGCCAGATGCAGCAGACGATAACGGTTGATCGACATCAACGCCGTCTCCGAGCCGGAGAAGAACGCCGAGCAGAACAACAGCACCACGAGGCTGCCGAACAGGAAACTGAGGGGAATGGTGTCCATGTGAGCGCGCGGAGACTACACGAAGGCGGGAGCCGGGAGAAGCGGCATCGGTGCCCGTCGGGGGTTCGACTCCCCTGGGCAGGTTGGTGGCAAGGAGTTTCGAGGGCCCAGGGCTCAGGGCCCAGGGCCCAGTAGAGCTGCCTCAACGCTCCGCGAAGTCCCGATTCGCTTGCTTTTGAGTCCTGGGCCAGGTTCGAAAGCCTCGGTTGAGGGCCCAGGGCATAGGGCCCAGAAGTGCTGCCGCGACGCGCTGCAGAGGCCCGATTCGCCTCGTAGCCACTTCTTTGGCCCCCGTGCTCTGGGCCCTGGCCCCTGGGCCCTGGCCCCTGTGCCCTGGCCCCTGTGCCCTGGCCCCTGTGTCCTGGCCCCTGTGTCCTGTGCCCTGTGCCCTGGGCCCTGAGCCCTGGGCCCTGGGCCCTGAGCCCTCGGCCCTCTGCGCTAACTCCACGCGACCGTCGCCCTACCAGCTAGACTCGCCGCTCCCTCAACCCGGAACGTTACGATGCCGTACACCCCGATCCTTGCCACGCTTGGCTATGTGCTGTCGCCCGACCGCCAGCGCGTGCTGATGATCCATCGCAATGCGCGGTCGGAGGACGAGCACTATGGCAAGTACAACGGCCTGGGTGGCAAGCTCGATCGGGGCGAAGACGTGGTGGCTGGGATGACGCGCGAGATCGAGGAGGAGGCCGGCATCGTCTGCGAACGGATGCGCCTGCGCGGCACGATCAGCTGGCCGGGCTTTGGCAAGCAGGGCGAGGACTGGTTCGGCTTCATCTTCCTGATCGAGAGCTATCGCGGCACGCCGCATGGCGGCAATCATGAGGGCAAGCTCGAATGGGTCGAGCGCGAGCGCTTGCTGGAGTTGCCGATGTGGGAAGGCGATCAGCAGTTCCTGCCGCTGGTCTTTGATGCCGACCCGCGCGCCTTTCACGGTGTCATGCCGTATTCCCGGGGCTCGATGTTGTCGTGGCGCTATAGTCGGGCGGCTTAGAATCGAGGGCCCAGGGCTCAGGGCCCAGTCCAGAGCCAATCCGTGGCGATGTAGTCAGCAAGCGGGTCGAGGCGGCTCTTGATCTTCTGGGCCCTGGACCCTGGGCCCTGAGCCATGAGCCCTGAAACCCACGAGGCATTCCGAAACATCAATTTGAACCGCAGCCGCTCAAACACACCGCCACGCATCCCCCTTGTGATTGCCGCGCCCAGCCACGATGATCGCGCGCCATGTCCCGTCAATCGCCCACCGCTTTGCTCTCCATCCCACGCGACGCGTTGGCGGTGCTCATCGAGGCCCCGTCCGACGCCGCGCGCAGCTATGCCGATGTGCTGCCTACGGATCTGCGCGCCGGCCTTGCAGATCGGCTGCAGCCAGGCTTTGCCGATTATCTGGGCCTGCCAACACGGCGCGAAGGCGACCCCGAACGCGCCCCGTTGGCGCTGGGGACCGATTACGACGACGATCAGGTAGGCCACTGGATGGAACCGCCCCACGGCGAATGCCGCCCCGGTGATCGGGTCGTCGATGCCACCACGATCCTGCGCGCGCTGCATGCGCGGATCTTTGCGGTCTATCTGTTCGTGGTGCAGGCCGGCCGACTGGTCGGGGTGCTGGCACCGCGCGATCTGCTCCTTGCGCGCCCGGACGATCTGGTCGACGACCTGATGTTACGCAAGCCTTTCTGCCTGTATGCCGATGAAGATCTGGAAACGGCCTGGTCGCGGGCTCGCGCGTTGCAGTTGCCAGCCTATCCGGTGTGCGATCGCAACCGCCGCTTCGTGGGCGTGCTGCGCGGATCGGAACTGGTGCGGCTGCAAACCGAGAATCTGGCCGGACAGGCCGGTCGTCTGGTCGGTGTCAGCGAGGGCGACCGCAGCGACGCGCCGTGGTTCCGCAGTTTTTCGCTGCGTCTGCCGTGGGTTGCCATCAGTCTGGGCAGTGTTGCACTGGGTGCGATCGTGGTTGGCGCCGCGCAGGAAGTCATCCAGCGTTTTGCGCTGCTCGCGGTATTCCTGCCGGTAGTCGCCGGCCAGGCCTCTAACGCCGGCAACCAGGCGATGGCGGTGTGCCTGCGCGGCATGGCGCTGGGGGAGAAATCGACGGCCCGGCTGAATCTGCGATTGTTGCTGAAGGAATCGACCATCGGTCTGCTCGGCGGCCTGCTGACCGGCCTGGTCGCCGGTGCGGCGATGTACTTCTTTGCGCTGATGCTGGGTGAGCCGGAGGCGCGATTACTGGGCATCGTCGTCGCCCTTGCGATGATCGGCAGTTGCCTGATCGGTGGAGCCGTCGGCGCGGCGCTACCGATCGTGCTGCATCGACTGGGTTCGGACCCGGCCAGCGCCGCCGGCATCCTGATCGGCATGCTGACCGATGTGGTGAGCTTCGGCTTGCTCCTCGGGCTGCCCTGGTTCTGGTTGCGCTGACGGAAGACGCAATCCTGCCACCGATGTTTGCGCCATGTGAACGGCGATCACGTTCGCACTTGAGCACAGCGCCAGTTCCACCGTATAAGCGCGGTCCCCTTCATCACCAATGACACACCCATATCGTGACCCGAACGAGATCTCCCCAACTGCAGGTAACGCGGGTGGACCCGGCACGCCACCGGCGTGCCCGCCTGCTGCTCGGCGGCCTGTGGTTGTTCAGCCTGCTCCTCACCTTTGCCGTCG
>DAIMJK010000259.1:0-5568 GCA_036722245.1 Lysobacterales bacterium | reverse complement strand
ACCGACGATCGGCGGGTTGCCGTCGGCGCACTCGGCCAGATCGCCATCGAGCAGTCGCGTCTTGATGTTGCGGTCATCACAGGAGGAGTGATGAAAGCCGGCGCGATGCTGCAGCACCATGCGCAGCGTGACCGGTCCCGATCCGTTTTCGCCGACGGCAAAGCGCGGATGCAGCTGGGGACGCCATCGGTAGGGCAGGAAGTTGACGATGGGACTGTCCAGATCGACGCCATGTTTGGTCGCGACCTTGATCGCGGTGGCGGTCGTGAGCAGCTTGCTGACGCTGCCCCAGGGGGTCTGGGTAGCCGTGGTGAAAGTCCGCTCGCCGCCGGGATCACAGGCGGTGCGGGCGTATCCCTGTTCGACTTCCGCCACGATCTCGCCCCGCGCGTTGGTAAGCGTCGCAACGTAGCCCTTGACGTTTGACGGCGCCATGGCCAGTACCAGCTGGTCGACGAACGTACGGGTGTCGACCCCTGGACTGGCTGCCTCGGTGAATTGTGGGTTGTAGGCCACCGAGTTGCAGGGTGCCGCCACGGCGGCGGCCGAGCTCATGCTCAGGGCCACGGCAAACCATCGCGCCGTTTGCGCCCTGGCTCGCGCAGGCGGCGCAGGGGCCGCCTTTTTCGATTCATGCGTGTTCATGTCAGTCGCTCCTGGCGAAGATTACTTGAGGCGAATCCAGCGCAACTTCTGAATCGTTCCGATGCAGAAGGCTTCCCCGGAGACCGCGACAGTCGCGCCGGCTGATTGGGCCAGCATCGCCATCGAGTAGGCCTGCTTGCCAGCATCGGTGGTGCCGTCAAAGCGAAGTGACCAGGTGTTGTCGGTCGCACAGGCCGGCTTGCTCATGCCGGAGTTGCCACTGAGTTGAATGACGACATCGCCGTTGTAGGCATCGCCCACCGCAACCTGGGTGATCTTCTGGTTGTCGTAGATGGTTGCTGCCTGGGCCGGGGTGAGGCTGGCGGCAGCAACGGTGAGCAGGGTGGTGGCGATTGCAATGCTTGTCATGTTCATGCTGATTCCTCGTTGCTGTTGATGGGGTTGATTCCCAAATGGTTGGTTTGAAGCACGCTCCCAGCGTGCGTTCACCGGGCAATACGAGGACGCTCGGGCGAAACGACATGCGGGACGCAAGTCGTTTCGTCATGGTTGATGAAGATTGAACTGGTTGGCACTTCTGGGTGGGCAGCTACCTACCCGGCTGCAAGCAAAGGGGTGATCAGCTCCAAGGGCAGACTAGAAGGGTCGAGGTGGGCCGAACAGTGCGGTCAATCGGTCCATCGCCTCTTGAAGCTCTTGTTCAGCCCACGCAACCTCCATCGCCGCGCCGACGCCACCGTAGTACATGTTGCGGACGACGGCGTAGGCGTCGAGGGTCGCGGCCATTGCCTGCAGCAACTCCTGCAGCGCAGCCACCGATGCGGCGGGACCGCTCAGCGTGGGCAGTGCGATCGCTGCGCGCCTGGTCAGAGCCCGCATGCGATCCGCATGAACATCGGACAGAACGGTGACCGGGTTGGACGCGCCGCGTACCGCGCCGAACGCGATCTCCCCGAGCACCTCATGCAGTTCGATCTCTGCATTACCGCGTTCAAATGACATGAGCGGTATTGTCTCTGGCTGCCGACGCTTCAGGATGGCACGCCCGAGTTCGGTACGCATGTGCTTGCATTCGGTCGACGGCATGGAAATGAATCTGAAACATGCAGGACATGAAAAATTGCGATACTGGGAGGCTGCTGGCGTGCGCGGGAGCGTGTCAGTGCCGCCGCTTCGCTTCTGTCAAGTACAAGCCCGGCTCCGGCGGATCAGCACGAGGACATCTCCCGGCCATTCGGTAGTGCCGGGAGTTGTTTCACTCAGACCAAAGGTACAGGTACCCAACATGACCTCCAATTGCCCGCAATCGCTCTGGCGCCGCGCGTTGTTCGCGCAATTTCTTGCCACCTTCCTGCTGTCCACTGGGATCGTTGCCCACGCGAGCACCGCCGATGATGTCGTGCTGCGCTTTGCCGTGCTGGGTGATGCCGAGCCCAAGCCGCTGGCGGAGTTTCCGCACATGGCGGCCGCGGTACGCGACGTCAATGCGCTGGCCAAACGCGAGCGACTGGATTTCGTCGTCGGCGTGGGTGACATCGCCCATGACGGCACCGTGCTGCAGTACGAAGCGGCGACGCCGGTGCTGCAGGAACTGACGCTGCCTTTCTACCCGATCATGGGCAACGAGGAGTTCACCGACACCGAGGAGCGCTTCCTCGAGTACGCCAATCGTTGGAACCAGGGCAAGGCCGAGTTCAGCAGCCGTCGTTACGTGCAGGATCACGGTTCGGTGGTGCTGATCTACGCCTCACCCGATCACGGCCGCGACTTCGATGACGATGGCATCGACTGGATGCTCGAGCAGCTGCGCGCGGTCAGTCTGAAACCGGCTTTCCTGATCGTGCATGGCGCGCAGGCCGGCATCTATCCCGAGAATCCGGAGAAGGGCATCACCCATCCGCGCTTTGCCGAAGTCGTGGTCCAGCCCAACCTGGCGGCGGTGATCTCCGGCGATCTGCACATGGACATGGACCGCGTCGAGCATTCCAAGCGCGTCGGTGAGGTGCACTACCTGCACATCCCCGCGCTGGAGCGCACCAAACTTCCGGATGAGACGAGGCATACCCCGATGATCCGCGTTTTCACGGTGTACGGCGGTGGTGCGGTGGCGGTCGATACTTATGAGGTCGGCAAGCCCGAAGCTCTTGCGCGGCATGCCTATCGTTTCGAGCTGCCGGAGTTGGTGGCGCGCAGGGGTGATCCGGTGGGCAGCGAAGACTGAGCAAAGAGCAATGCGCTGCCAGGTCGGCGCACTCCAGCTCTGACGAGTGCGGCGACCTGGCTGCTTTGCTCTTGAATCTGCTGGCTTACTCCGGCTTGACCGCACTGCTGCAGCACTCCGAAGGCACGGGTTCTGGTACGGCGTCCTTCAGCCAGCAACGCGGCGCGTCTCCCTGGATCCCGGGGTGGACGTATGTGAATGCCTGGCACTGGGCCTCTACACGGCAGGCGCTCTCGCACAACTGAGGATTGGCGTCAGCCAGTTCGAAGTCGCGATAATCCGATCCTGGCCGGTCGATCCCGCTTTCCAGCGGCCAGCCGGAGTCCGCTTGCCCCAGACCGCTGATGCAGCAGGGGTCGGCAACCGCTTCGGGCGCCGGATTCTTCAGCCAGCAACGGGCCGACTCGCCTTGTACGCCAGGATGCACGTAGGTCCATGCCGCACAATCGGCATGGCCAGCGCACGCTGCCTTGCACAATTCCGGGTCAGCGCTGAGCAGGTCAAAGTCGTGGAGGTCATTGCCTGGGCGGTCAACGCCTTGCTCGCCCGCGAACAGCGATGTGCACAACAGCACGCCGAGAAAAAGGGCTGCGATGACGGCGGAGGGGTTTGTACTGAAACTCATCGGGATCTCGCTCATGGTTGAAAGCCAACGCCTGGCAACGCGGTTCTGTGGATGTCGGGGCCAGCCTAACCGCTACTCGAAGCCATCACTGAAGATCAGGTTGGTGTCCGATGGTCCGAGCACCTGGAAGGGTGTGGCCAAGCTGCGGGTGGGTGCACCAAAGTCCTGCCAACCAGCGGGCGCCAGGTGGCGGGCAAGGCCGGAGACCGTGATCGGGTCATTCGGTTCATCGGGGTTGATGGCCATGGTCGGCACCGCAAAGGCACTGCTGCCGCCTTCGACCTGCCAGTCGATCCAGTACTCGCCGGCCGGCAAGCTCAGCGGATCAAGGAACCACTCGATGGCATAGACCGGGCGGGCGGTGTTCGGAAGGGAGGCGGCGCCCGACGGCACGCGGTAGATGCCGGTCGAATCGAAGGCAGCCATCTGCGTCGTGGCGAGAATCTGGCTGCCGCCATCGCCCGGTCGTCCGTCCCAGATGTTCATGTTGAAGCCCGTCCAGGTGGGCGTCTGGATGTTGCTTTCGTAGGCGTAGGTCACGACCCGCTGAACGGTCCGCTCTTCCACCAGGACGAATCGGTCCGCCACCCGGCGCTCGCCGTTGCCGCCCGGATTCTGGAGCACGTTGAAACCCAGAACGGCCCAGTCTGAACCCACCATGCTGGCGCTTGCGCCGCCTGCGGCCTGGCCCGGATGGGTGACGAAGTCTCCACCGCCATGGAGCAGTTCGAAACTGCTCTCGTCGGTATCGGCGCCATAGTCGATGCCCGATTCGGACGACACTTCAAACTCCAGGACTGGCAGCCCGCTCTGCAGACGCACGTTCTCGACTCCCAGCCACCAGGCAGTCGAGCCATAGCGCGACAATGCGAAAGCGCTTTGCACGGGTTCGGCAATCTGCGTTTGAACGAAGGTTAGCAGAAGGGCAGACACCCTGAAGGGCTGACCGAACACAAACTCTATGGGAAGGACGATTACGCCATTGCCCAGCCCCTCCTGACTTTCAAGTATCTGAGTTGCACCAAGATCACGCTGAAACGAGCCGCGCGGGCTTTGGACCTGCACGTCCAGGTTCACTTGCGCTGTCGGCAGGACAAAAGGCGCAACAGTGCCACCAACCAGGTCGGTGGCAAGCAGCCCGCTATAGGGCATCCGAACCAGCAGTTGTCCAACCGTACCGGGGGGAAGCGGCGCGCTGACCACCAGGGTGTCGAAGAACGCAGAGGAAGCATTGGCATTCGAAGCTGGATAGCCCAGGCTGTTGAGGATGGCTTCGCTGCGGAGCATGCCGAGTCTGCTTTCGGCCACTCCCCTGACGTCGGCAAAGGTGTTGCCGACGACGTCGTTGCAGCCGGCCTGCGCGCCAGACTCGAAGGGCCCGGTGTTGAACTCCGACTGAACCGGGCAATTGACGCCGGTGCCGGCACTGGCGGACGTTCCGAAGGTCGCTATCGGACCACCCGCTACCGGCGCGGAAAACAGCAGTATCCCGATCCAGAACAATACTGGGACAAGCGATGGAAAGTTCGGTGAGCGCGGCATGGCCAATTCCTCCTGCAAGGGATCCGGAAATACGGGGCAGGGGACCCTCGTCTGGTCTTGCCACCGCTTCCTGACAATCGAAGACTGATGCTGGTAGCGGTCCGCGATTTGTCGGAGACCAAGACTGCGCGTCAGGACGGCGCAAGTCCTTCCCTTTTGACGACGTTTTCGCGAAGGATTTATTCCTTCCGCTTTCAATGGTTTGAGCACCCCAAAGCGGGAGCAGACGCCCGCACGGCAGACCCGGTGCGAAGAAGACGGGTGGCCAATGCAAAAGCAGGTCCATGAAACATCGGGGCCAAGCGGGCACCTTGCCGGGCCGACGCCAGAGTGCGATGCTGCGGCGCAGGGCTGGGGGCCCGTCATCCTCCTTCCGGAGAGCTTTGGATGAAGTTGCTCGCGAACCTTCTGACCGGCTTTGTTGCGCTCAGCCATTTCGGCATCCTGATCCTGGAAATGTTCTATTGGGATCACCCCGTGGGGCGCAGGATCTTCGCAATGACGCCCGAAGTATCGGCAGCATCGGCCACGCTGGCGGCCAATCAGGGCCTGTACAACGGCTTCCTGGCTGCTG
>DAIMJK010000258.1:2559-5581 GCA_036722245.1 Lysobacterales bacterium | reverse complement strand
CCTCTTGCGTGGGAATCGTGGTCGAGTATGCCACCAGGGCACAGGGCACAGGGCCCAGCAGATCAAGAGACGCTCAAGGCTGGGGTAGACCATGTGCTTCTTCGGTGGGTTTGGGCGGCCGTAGGTATCGTGTTCGCTTCTTGGTTCGCGCGGGATTGGGCCATGGGCCCTGAGCCCTGAGCCCTGAGCCCTGAGCCCTGAGCCCTGGGCCCTGCGCCCTGCGCCCTGGGCCCTGCGCCCTGCGCCCTGCGCCCTACGTGCAGTTTCCGGACGGTGTCACTTTGTCTCGCTGCCGGACTCGCTGCCGAATGGTTCATTAATCCAGCGCGCTGGGCTATAAGAGGCCTTCCACTGGCCACCGCAATGGCTCATGTCGATGACCCGTGTCTCGCCCTGGCAGGACATCTTTACCGTTGTGCTCACGGCCGCCGTCCTGATCTTTTTCTGGACCAGCCCCTGGCTGGCGCCGTTGAAGATCCTGGTGGTGCTGTTCCACGAGTTGTCCCATGCGCTGATGACGGTATTCACCGGCGGCACGGTCGTCTCGCTGGAACTGAACAGCAACCAGGGCGGCATGGTGCTCTCGCGCGGCGGCAACCGCTTCCTGATTCTCAGCGCCGGTTATCTGGGCTCGTTGCTGTTTGGCTGCGTGCTGTTTCTGCTCGCCCGCGGCTCTACCAGAGATGGTTGGTGGACCGGTCTTTTGGCGCTGCTGCTGCTGGTCTTCTCGATCGGGGCCGCGGCCGTGCTGGGCGCGACCGCGCGCTGGGGCGGGGTCTGGGTCAACGATCTGGTCCTCAAGATCGTCGGCATGGCGAGCATGCTGTACGCCCCGGCCGACATCATTTCCGACACCCTGCTGCGATCGCACCTGCGCTCTGACGCACGCATGCTGGCCGAGGAATTCGGCGGTTTCACCCAGTTCTGGGGCGTGCTCTGGCTGCTGATCTCGGTCGCGGTGATCATCGCGACGCTGTGGTACGGGTTTCGGATGCAACCCAAAGGATCAGTTCCAGTGGCCAGTTCCGGTGGCCGGTTCCAGTAGCCCGGGGCTTTGCGCCTCAGGCTAACGTATGCTGCCCCGTTGGGGCGAAAGCCCGGTGATCCATGGCGCGGGAGCCCATGCGAAGCTGCAATTCCGCGGGTGTCTTTGCTCTGGGTCCAACCCAAACGCAAGCGGTGCCGGGTCGCCGCACTCCAAAAGGGGCGCACGCGCCTATTCGTACCGCAACGCAATCATCGGATCGGTTCTGGAGGCCCGCCTCGCGGGCAGCCAGCAGGCGATCAAGGCGACCGCGCCGAGCAGCGCAACGACGCTGAGGAAGGTCCACGGATCGCTGCTCTGGACCTGATAGAGCTGGGCCTGCATGGTCCGGCTCAGGACCAGCGCGCCAATGCAGCCGAGCACCAGGCCGATCGCGATCAGGCGGCCGCCCTGGCTCAGGATCAGCCGCTGTACATCGCCACGCTGGGCACCGATAGCCATTCGCACGCCCATTTCCGAGGCCCGCTGCTGTACCCCGAAAGCGAGCACGCCGTAGATGCCGATGCTCGACAGCACCAGCGCCACGGCAGCGAAGATCAGCAGCAATGTCATCGGCGCGCGACGCTGCTCCAGTGACAGCGCGATGCGCTGGTCCAGGCTCATGATGCTGTACAGCGGTTGCTCCGGGTCGACCGCCAGGACCACCTCGCGCAATGGCTTGGCCAGTTCGGTCGGCGGCAGACCGCTCTTGAGCAGCAGGAAGCCCTCGCGCGGCGGCACCTGGCGGTAGTGGAAGTAGTAGCTCTCCTTGCTCAGCTCGGCGCTCAGATCCTGATGCTTGACCGCCTCCACGATGCCGATGATAGTGAAGCCGCGCTCCTCCTCGCGTCCGCCCCAGAGGATCTTCTGACCGATCGCATTGCCGTCCGGGAAGTACTTTTCCGCCAGCAGCCGATCCACGACGACGACAGGCTCGCTGTTGGCCGATTCGGTGGGTCCGAACACGCGTCCCTGCAGCAGATTGATCTGCATTGCGTCGAAATACTGCTCATCGACCATCCGTGGCATCCCGTGCGGGGTCTGGCCGACCGGGAACTCGCGTCCGTCGATGTTGTAGGAAGACTGCCAGTTGCTGCCGCCAAAGGGCAGGTTGCTCACATAGGATGCGTGGCTTACACCGGGCACGGCGCGCAGCCGTTCCAGGCTGGTGTCGATGAACTGGAGACGTGCTTCCTTCTCGGCATACTTGCCTGGCGGCAGGTCGAAACGAGCGGTAAGCAGGCCTTCGCTGCTGAAACCCGGCGGCTGGTTCTGCAGCGCGCTGAAACTGCGCAGCAGTAGCCCCGCGCCAACGAGGAGACAGACCGCCAGCGCCATCTGCAGCACAACCAGCGCGCCGCGCGCCGCCGCGGTACGACGACTGCCGCCGCGATTCCGGCCGCCATCCTTCAGCGCCGCGAAGGGTCCCGCGCCGAGTTGCCCGATGGCCGGCAGCAATCCAAACAACAGTCCCGTCAGCAGGCTCAAACCCAGCGTGTAAAGCAGCACCTGCGGGTCGATCGTGATCTGCTCGGCGAGCGCACCACCGCCGAGTTGGAAGGCATTCATCAGGCCCAGCCCCAGATGCGCGACGAGTATTCCCGCAACGCCGCCGGCCAGCGCCAGCAACAGCGCCTCGACCAGCACCTGACGCAGGATCCGCCAGCGCCCCGCGCCGAGCGCCGCGCGCACCGACAGCTCGCGCTGACGCGCCATGACCCGGGTCAGCATCAGATTGGCCACATTGGCGCAGGCGATCAGCAACACGAACAGGACGACCGCCTGGAGCAGGTACAACACGGGTTCGAGCATGCCGACCCAGTGTGAACGCAGGTCGCGCGCCTTGCCGAGGAAAGCACCGCTGCGCAGGAACACGGCGAAATTGGCGGCGCGTGGATCATCGGCACCGGCAACACGCTCGGCATTGCGCTCGACCTGGGCGGCAAACTGCGCCTCCAGTTGTTCGATCGTCGCGCCCGGCGCCAGCCGCCCGATGGT
>DAIMJK010000258.1:0-2549 GCA_036722245.1 Lysobacterales bacterium | reverse complement strand
GCCGCGTTCGGTGTCCAGCCGCTGCTCGGCCGTGAACGCGAACGGCACCCAGGCGTCATAATCGCGATTCGGGAAGGCGAAGCCGGCCGGCATGACGCCGAGCACCTGATAGGGCTCGCCGTTGAGGCGGATTTCGCGGCCGACGATGTCGGGGCTGGCGGCAAACTGGCTGCGCCAGAGCTGATCGCTCAGGACGATGACCTTTTCCTGACCCGGCGTTTCGGCTTCCGGCCCGAAGACCCGGCCCATCGCGGCACTCGCGCCTAGCGTACTGAACAGCGAAGCAGTAGCACGCACCGCGACCAGTCGCTGTGGCGCCTCGTCGCTGGCCATGTTGAAGCTGGTGCCGGTGTAGATCGCCAGATCCTCCAGCGCTGGCGCCTCGCGCCGATCCAGATAATCCGGAATGGAGCTACCGGCGTACTCCAGACCACTCTTCGGATAAGCGTTGTGTACCTGCACCAGCCGCTCGCCCTCGGCATAGGGCAAAGGCTTGAGCAGCAACCCGTTGAGGACACTGAAAACCGCCGTATTGGCGCCGATTCCGAGCGCCAGCGTCGCAATCGCGGCAAAGGCGAAGCCCGGTCGATGGCCGAGGCCGCGGAAGGCCTGTAACAAATCCTGCTTCAATCCGCTGAACATGTGACTCCTCCTTTCCCGCAGACGCCCGCCATCATCCTGCTCTGGCTATTGAAACTGGCCACTGGAACGGGCCACTGGAACTGCCTTTCACGCACTTACGCCATTGCGGGTGCGCGCCTTGCTGATCTGTCGGTCGAGCCGCTCGTCTTCTTCCCGCCGCAGCCGGTGCAAGGTCTCTTCGTCCACCACCTGGCCGTCGAAGAGAAAGATCTTGCGCTGGGCGAAATCGGCGTAGCGCGGATCGTGGGTGACCATGCAGATCGTCGCGCCCGCGCTGTGCAGCTCGTCCAGCAAGGACATCACCGCCTCGCCGTTCTTGCTGTCAAGGTTGCCGGTGGGCTCGTCGGCGAGCAGGATCGAGGGCTTGCCGACCAGCGCCCGCGCCACCGCGACGCGCTGCTGCTGACCGCCGGAGAGCTGCGCCGGGTAGTGTTTCAGCCGGTGCGCCATGCCGACCCGCTCGAGCGACTCCTGCACCCGCTCGCGCCGCTCGGCCTTGCTCAGGCCGTCGCGATAGGTCAGCGGCAACTCGACGTTCTCGAACACCGACAGATCGCCGATCAGGTTGAAGGCCTGGAAGATGAAGCCGATCTCGCGGTTGCGGATGCGCGCCCGCTCGGACGGCCCGATTTCCTCTACCGGCACCTTGTTGAGCACGTAGCGCCCGCCGCTGGGCGTGTCGAGCAGGCCGAGGATCGACAGCAGCGTCGACTTGCCGCAGCCCGACGGGCCGGAGATCGAAACGTACTCGCCCCGGTGCATGTCGAAATGGACCCCGGCCAGGGCATGGGTCTCCACCTCGTCGGTGTAGAACACCTTGGTGATGGCGTCCATGTGAATCAGGGTTTCAGGCTTGTCAGTGCGGACTGGCTCAGTCATGGCCGTGCAGACTCCAGGCTGGTCGATGGTTGATAGGTGGGATCGGTCCGGGCGTTCGGCGTCGATCGCGATGGTCGTGATTCCATGCTCAGTTCACTCGCAGCCGGTCGTACTGATCCCAGCTGGAGGTGTCCGACAGGATCACCAGATCGCCCGGTTGCAGGCCCTGGCTGATCTCGATCAGATTGACCGAAGCCCGCCCCAGCAGCACCGGCACGCGGGTGGCGATACCGCTGACCGGATCAAGCCGAAACAAGGTGGTCTGGCTGTCGGGCTGGCCGAAGGCCGGGCGCCCCACGTAGACGGTATCGTCGATGCGCTCGATCTCGATCGTGCCATCGACCGACAGATCCGGTCTGGCGCCCGGCGGCAACGCGCCTTCCAGCACCACGTCAACCAGAACGGTTCCATTGAGCACGGCCGGATCGATTCGTGAGACGCGTCCGGCGACGATGCCGTTGCGCGTATCGACGGCGACCGGCTGGCCGATACCGATGTCCTTGGCCTGGGTCTCGGCGATGCGCAATTCGGCCATCAGCTCGTCCGGACGGGCGACCCGAGCCAGGTTGCTGCCGGCCAATACCTGCTGGCCTTCCTCCACCGGCACCTGCTGCAACACCCCGTCCAGACCGGCAACGACGCGCAGCGCATCGGCCTGACGTTCACGCAGGCCGAGCGTGTTCTGCAACTGGTCGATGCGCGCCCGATCGGCCTTCAGCTGGGCACTGATGGTCTGTTCGAACTTGGTCACGCGTTCCTTCTCGATCCGCACCCGCAGCTCCAGCTGATCGGCCGCGAGCTTGGAGCGGCGATAGGTCAGATCCGAGATGATCCCCTTGGCGTTGAGCTGACCCTCGGCTTCGGCCTGCAGTTTGGCACCGGCATGATCGGCCTGGAAGCCGGCCAGATTGGCGCGCTGGTCGAGCAGTTGGCTCTCCAGCGTCATTTGCCGGGCTGCGAAATCGGCCTCCGCCGCCAACAGCGCCGAGCGCGCCGCCAGCAACTGGTCGGCCACTTCCGGATTCGAC
>DAIMJK010000257.1:0-5596 GCA_036722245.1 Lysobacterales bacterium | reverse complement strand
GCTGGCTTACGTGATCGACGACCGCGATGCCCGCTATCCGCTGACCATCGACCCGTGTAGTGGTCAAGTCCCCGCGGACACCCGGATAGGTTTTTTACTGCTTCGTGTGCTTGTCGCTCAAACGCATTCGGCGATCGGTAGCCCGGTGTCGAGTGCAACCTCCTGCTGCGTGAGTACGTCGATGACGCTGGCCAGGTACTGGCGCCCTGGCGGTGGCGCTCACGTGCCAGAGTGGGCGAGGTAGTCCGCTAGCGCTTGCTCCACTTCAAGAGTGGCCTTGGGCAGTTCGGTCGATTGAGTCCGGGCATTGCCGGGGTCGTTCTCGATGCTCTCCAACAATGCGGCCAGCGCCGTCAGGCCCAAGGAAACAGCCGCGCCGCGCCAACGGTGGGCCTGCTTGCGAACCTCTTCGGTGTCGTCGTTGCGAATTGCGTCCTGGAGCTGTCCCAGGCGTCCGGAGGAGCCGCCCAAATAGCTGTTGACGAGCATCTGGTCCAGCCGTCCTCGTGCGGACCTTAGCCGCGACAAGTCGCGAAGCAGATGCTCGGCCAGTACAGGCAGAGCGGCATTCCCGCTGTCGCCAACGGTCTTGTTGCGTCCGTGCTTGTCCAAGTACTCTTTCCTTTACAAAAGCCTCGATCCGACCGACCAGGACCGGTGCCGACACCAGCCCGGGGTGCCTACCGGAATAGAATGGTAACTGTGCCTAGCCGGCTGCGGGCACGCGGCAAGGGGCGTTCATAACGCACTATTTTTTTCGATGGTCACAGCGCCAAGATGAACGTGAAGCCCCTGCAACGTGTGCTGTATGTCGAAGACGACCCCAGCATCCAGATCATGGCCAGGTTTGCGCTGGAGGATATCGGCGGTTTCGATTTGCGCGCCTGCGTCTCCGGCGGGGATGCGCTCGCTGCGTTGGCTGAGTTCAAGCCGGATCTGGTCTTGCTGGATGTGATGATGCCAGGTATGGATGGCCCGGAAACGCTGGAGGCTATTCGGTCGGTCGCCGGTCTCGAAAGGCTGCCGGCGGTGTTCCTGACGGCCTTGTCCCAGCAGGTAGACATTGCCCGGCTGCAGGGCTCAGGCGTGCTGGGCGTGATCGTCAAACCTTTCGATGTGCTGACCCTGTCCGAGCACTTGCGGCAGCTCTGGCAACGCAGAGGCGGGCCTGCCTCTGCCGATTGAAGCGCTCATCAAGCGCTTTGCGGATCGGTGTACAACGGCAGTTCGATGGTAAACACGGCGCCACCGTCATCGGCCTGAGCATAGTTGATCGATCCACCCATGCGGTCCAGCAATCGACGAACGATGGCCAGTCCCATCCCGGTGCCGCCGCTGGTGCGGGTCGTCGACCCATCCAGGATAGTGAAGGGCTCGTAAAGTTTTGATACGAGGCTCGCCGGTACGCCTGGTCCATGATCCCGGATCGATAGCTGGACGCGGTCGGCAAGGCGACGCACGCTCAGTACGATCTCTGGCTGCTCTGGCCTTGCCGGCGATGCCTTGATGGCGTTGGACACGAGGTTGTCCAGAATCTGGGCGAACCGAGCAGTGTCCACAAGCACTCGGAACTCGGGAACGGGCTCGGTAATCTTTAGTTCCAGACCGGCCGCATTGGCAGCTCTCGCGCTTGCTTCGGCCGCCGAGCTCAATAGGGTAGGCACGCTCTGCGGCTGCAGATTCAGCTCCAACGTCCCCGCGAGCAATTTGTCCATGTCGAGAAAATCGTCGATGAGTGCGGCCAGATGACGCTCATTGCGCTGCGCAATCGTCAACATTTGCTGTGATCGCTCCGGCTGGTTCGCCAGCACCCCGCTGGCCAGGGCCGCCAAGGCACCACGTATGGAGGTCAGCGGAGTCCTGAGTTCATGGCTGACGACCGAGATGAACTCATGCTTGAGGCGTTCTTCGCGCTTACGCTGGGTGATGTCGCGAATGACAAATACGTAGCCATGGTTGGCCGAGCTGGTGGAATCGCCCTCCGGATTCTCGATCGCCGCCGCGCAGACATCGAACCAGCGTTCGCCACCGGGGAGACTCAGCGGGTAGTGATAGCCCTCGGCACGACCGCTCCGGTCGACTTCCGCCATCGCGGCGCGTTGAACCTCGGCTACATGGGGTGGCAATACATCCTCTGGATGCCGGCCCAGGAAGTCGTGCGGGGGTGCGGCCAGCAACTCGGCTCGATTGGTATGAAAGGCGCTATAGCGGCCGGTCCGATCCAGTTCGAATACCAGATCGGGCATCGCGCGCAGCGTGCTGCTCAGGCGCCGGCCGACTTGTCTGAGGTCACTGATGTTGCGGCTCAGCAGCAGCAGCAGCAACATGGGCGCGGCGATCACCGACGTCATCAACAGCAGCGCCCAGACTGGAATCTGTTCGGAGAATGGCGCGGCGTCGATGCCTGGTAGCAGACCCGCCAAACCGGTCAGTGCACGTTGCAGGAAGATGATCGCTTCGAAACCCATCAGGGCGCCGAACATGCGTGCCAGGGGGCGGTTGATGTGATGGGCATGCAGCAGCACGACAGCGGCAGTCATCCCACGCAACAGGACGTAGCCAACACAGACGATGAAGACGCGCCACTCGCGGTTTGGATCAACGCAGGTCAACCAATACACGGCGAAGGCGATGGCACCGGTGAACAAGATCAGTCTGCCCCAGTAGACCGTGCGCTCGAAAAGCAGCAGCGCACCTGCCAACCAGAGTGCGTGACTGACCAGCGCCGGGATGTTGAACATCATCAACCGAAGCTCGAGGGAGAGTCCCGGCGAGCCTTGCATGGCCCACGCTGGCAGAACGATCAGGACCGAGCCGGCGGCGAACAGCAGCGCGGGCCGACGAGACGCGCCGAGCACGGCGGCAGCGGCTAGGAGCAAGCCGTTGACGAGAGATACCGCCCCCAGCATGAGCAGGATTGTGGGTTGATGAAGCAGCATAGGAAAACTATAGCGACAGTACAGTTGCTCATGTGAAGACGTGCACTACGGCGGGCCTGATGAGCCGCGGGTGCGGTTATGGCTCATCACTTATCGGTAAATCTCCTCCCGTCCGGGCACCGGCGCCAGAAATCCTTCGTACTCGAGTTCGAAGCGGCGGATGGGGTCGATGATGTGGAGTTGGCCTTCCAGACGATAGGCGCTGCCGCCGGGTTGGGCGGCCGTTCGGCGCAGGTGCTCGGCCAAGCCGGCCTGTGGCTGGGTCGGCACGGTCACCACGTCGGTGGCGTAGGGGGGCAGCAGGATCTGTTGGGCGCGCAGATCCAGAGGCAAGCGGTGACCGCCGCTGAGCAGGCTCAGGTCGATGCCTTCGATCGTCATGATTCGGTCGCTGACATTCTGTATGCGCAGGCGTACTTGCCAGTTGGCGCTTTCCGCTTCCAGGCCGGCCAGACTTATCCTGGGAGCCAGCAGCGGGCCTTGCTTGCGCCCTCGGCTGCAGCCGATCAGCAGCAATGCCGGGGCAGCGCACAGCCATCGGCGGCGGCCAGCATCGACGATCATGCCGGTACGTTCCGGAAGCGCGCCGACGTATCGGTATTCGCCATCCAGGGAGCTGACGGTGGTGTGTGCAGCGTGCTGTTGTGAACCATCGGCCGTTGCTCCCACTCTGGAAAGGCCCTGATTGAGCGGCAGACCGGGCCGGGCGTCAAGCCCTGAGTGTACTGGTCGCTGCAATCGGGCTGCGGTCGTCCAGCGGCACCACCGCGTCACTGCGCTCGATCACCGCGCCGCCGAGGCATTCGACGCCCTGGTAGAGCACCACTGACTGCCCCGGTGTCACCGCCCGCTGTGGCTGCTCGAAGCGCAGATGCCAGCTGCCGTCGGGCAGAACTTCCACGTCACACACCTGGTCCGGCTGGCGGTAGCGCGTCTTGGCGTGAGCGCGGAAGCTCCCCGCGGGCGCCGCGCCGGCGATGAAATGACCTGCGCCGGTCCACAGTTCGGTGCTGTACAGGGCCGGGTGGTCAACCCCCTGACCAACGATCAGGGTGTTGTCAGGGACGCGCTTGGCGAGCACGTACCAGGGGGCTTCCGAACTGCCGCGGATGCCGCCTATACCCAGCCCGCCGCGCTGACCCAGGGTGTAGAAAGCCAGTCCCTCGTGCTCGCCCAGCGGCTGCCCCTGATCGCTCAGGATGGGCCCGGGCTGACGCGGCAGGAAGCGCTGCAGAAACGGCCGATAGCTGCGTTCGCCGATGAAGCAGATGCCGGTGGAGTCCTTCTTGGTGGCGACCGCAAGGCCTGCCTCGCTGGCCAGTCGCCGGACCTCGGCCTTGCGCAGTTCCCCCAGCGGAAAGCGGGCGCGGGCCAGTTGCTGCTGGTCGAGCAGATACAGGAAGTAGCTTTGGTCCTTGCCTTCATCGACGGCCTTGAGCAGTCGCCAGCGACCGTCCAGTTGGTCCAGGCGCGCATAGTGGCCGGTCGCAACCTGTTCTGCCCCGAGCGCGTCGGCGGCCTCGACCAGAGCGCTGAACTTGACCTCGCGATTGCACAACACGTCCGGGTTCGGTGTACGGCCGGCACGGTGCTCGGCCAGGAAATGCTCGAACACCCGCTCCCAGTAGACCGCAGCCAGGTTGCGGACGTGAAAGGGCAGATCCAGTCGGGCGGCGATCGCGGCGGCATCGCGGGCATCGACCTCGCCGGGGCACTCGCCCTCGTCGTCCATCTCCCAGTTGTTCATGTAGATGGCCGTGGGGCGCAGACCGGCGCGCGTCAGCAACAGTGCGGTAACCGCCGAGTCGACCCCGCCGGACAGGGCGACAGCCAGTTTCGAGTTGGAGGCCTCGGCGCTCATGCCAGATGACTGAACAGGTCGAGCGGAATCCGACGGCCACCCAGGTAGTCGTCGATCGAGCGCAGCACCATCGCCGATCGCAGATTGCCGCGCGCGGCAATCTCGTCCCGGCTCAGCCACAAGGCTCGCCGGATACCGACGTCCAGTTCGCGCTGCGGATCGTGTGCGATCACCCTGGCGGCGAAGCTGAAGCGGACGAAATGGCGCTGCCGCACGTCGAGCTGATAGACCCCGACCAGCGCCGACGGCTCGACGCTGTAGCCGGTCTCCTCCAGCGTCTCGCGCCGCGCCGCCTCGATCAGGCTTTCGCCTGGATCCAGATGGCCAGCCGGCTGGTTGAGCACCAGTCGCCCTCCGATCAGCTCTTCCACCAGCAGAAAGCGACCGTCTTGCTCGATCACGCAACCCACCGTGACCCGCGGCAGGAAGCTACGCCCGCCCACGGTGATCCTTGGAGATCGGATCGTTGTAGGAGGGTATGGCAACGCATCGTGAGAGACGGGAACGGGGATCGCATTTGGGCATGCAGAATTCTCAAGGTTGGACTGAGCAAGCCGGTAAGGATAACCGTGTGGCGTGGGTTGCGAGACCTGCAAGTCTGCCGGGGGGCGATTCGAGCGGATGCAGCGACGTGAAGGACCGTGCGGTTCGTTTCCCTCACCGACTTGCCACACGCCACGTTGCCGCCCTTCGCTCTGCACTGGCTACTGGAACTGCTCCTCTGACCCTCAGCCCTACAAAGGGTGCGATTCAAACTGATGTTTTGAGGAAGCTACCTTGACTGAGGGCCCAGGGC
>DAIMJK010000256.1:0-5597 GCA_036722245.1 Lysobacterales bacterium | reverse complement strand
ATCGTCGATCCCGGCAACACCAGCTATCGCGAGTTCTTCAGTGCGCTGCTCGCCACCGCGGGCGCGCAAGCGCCTACCCGCTCACTGCCGGCGCCGCTGTTCAAGCTGCTGGCCGCCTGCATGGACCTGACCTGGCGCAGCCTGCGCCTGCGCGGCCAGCCACCCCTGACGCCCTTCGCCGCCGCGATGCTCAGCGCTCATTGCACGATCGCCTCTGACCGCGCCCGGCAAGAACTGGGCTTCGAGCCGGTTGTCACCCGCGCGCAGGGGCTGGCCGAACTGAGCGGTACGCAACGATGAGGTCGCGCCCCGCCAGTCCGCGACGCGGGCTACGAACGCGGTGCAGCGGAATCCCAGCGATCTGATTCTTGGACGTCCGCACCAGCCAGTTCCAGACTCGTATGGACGCTGAGTGGATCGTCAAGGTATGGGCCGAAGGGGCCGCAAGAGCTGAAGCCACGGCGCTGGTACAAGCGATGTGGCGGTTTGAACGCGTCCATCGCTCCGGTTTCCAGGCTGAGTTGGGCGGCGAAAGTCCTTTCAGACCACCAAGGCCGAAATCCAACCTCCAACTCCCGAGTTCCAACCACTCTACTCCGCCACAAACGGATGCGACACAAACTGGTGCCGGCCATCCTCGTCCATCGCCAGCAGCTCGAGCCGCCAGCGCGCAGGGTGGTCGGGCAAGTCGATGCTCAGGCGGCGGCTGCGGCCGGAGCGCAGCTCGAGTGCCGGCTCCCAATACGCCACTTCGGGTGGATGGCGGTTGGCTTCGGCGGAGGGCAGGGCGGGCAGCGGCGGAAGGCTGGTCGGAGCGTCCCACCATCGACGCATGCCGTACAACAGGGTCGCCATGCCCGGGTCATGGAATTCGAGTTCGCGCCAGGCTTCGTCCGATGGTCTGGTCGGGTCATAACTATCCATCATCGTACTGCGGGCCCTGGGCGTATCCCCAACGACCCGCATCGGCTGCGCCCATTGCGCCGCCTCTTCGGCGGGTGTGTCGCTGGATGGGAGGAGTAGGCGCTCGTCCAGCGCGCGGATGCTGATTCTGACCGGCCCGTTTGCGTTCGAGTTCAGCCGCAGTCTCAGCTTGCCGCTGTCCACCGATGCTTGCAGACCCTCAATGCTGATCAGCTGCGTGGCTGGTGGCTGCAGGCAGACATCCTCACCCGCCAGCCGGACCGGCGGCAGCGGTGCGTCGTGCGGCGCCAGGGGCACCACCAGGGCCGCCATTCGAAAGCAGCCGGTGAGCCCGGCCGGCGGTCGCCAGCTCAGGGTCTGCATCCGACCGGACACCGACAGCCACTGCGCGGCGCGCAGTGTGCTGTCAGCCAGGGTAAGCAGCAGGCGCGCCTGCGGATGCGGCTGGTCCAGATGAAACAGGATCGGTTCACCATTGGGCACGTGAACCTGCAGCGATTGAAGCCCTGTCCTCTGCAACATCGGCTGGTCGGTCGGACTCGGCGACAATCCATGGACCGCTCCTACGGCGAGTCGAAACCGGTTGCGCGGATAACCTTCGGCCTGCAAAAGCAACTGGTACACGCCTTCGCTCTTCAACTCGACGCGGCAGCGATCCTCGCCGTCGGCAAGCACTGAGCAACGAGCGCTGGCCTTGCCGCCACCATCAATGCGTTCGAACAGCAGTTCGGCCCTCGCTGGCGTGGTCGGTGCAGCAAGATCGACCGCGAGAGCGCCCAGTTCGATCGGGCCGGGCTGGACTGGAAGCAGCGGCAGACCCACCACGCCGAGCTGTTTCGGCAGCGCGGTGACGGTCCGAAAGGTGGTGTCCAGGATGGATGCGCCGGTCAGATCGGTGACCTGGAACTTCCAGATGGCGGTGGGGCAGAAGCTCTCCAGAAGCGGTTGGAACAGCACGCGCCCATCTTCTTCGGTTGTGCCGTCTTGCTCGAGATAGCCGTAGCAATGGTTTCGTTCCGGTCCGGTTGGCTGGCGAGTGGGGTCGACAAAATGCACGCCACCTTGGGCGTTGCGAGGCAGAGTCTCGCCGGACAAACTGGCCGCCAGCCGGTCGCCACTCAGCGCCAGCCGGGACGCCCGCAAGCGCAATGGCACACCCACCGCCGGCGTCCCGTCAGCCCACCGTGCGACGCCTGCAATGCTGACCTGCTGGCCGGCAGCCAGGGGCCCGGCCGGGAACTCCAGCTTCAACTCGGCACGGGTCGAAAGCATGTTCGACCCCTGGACGATCTGGCGATACGCCTTCATGCCATCTGGCCATTCCAGCTGCAAATCCCACCCTTCCGACAGCGGTGATAGATCCAGTATGCGCAGCTCGCCCTGCACGCCACCGTGGGCGTCCTCTACCAACTCCGCTTCATCGACAACCGTATCGTGGTCCACCAGCTTCGCCCGCACGGGCGTGCCGGCGCCGTAGCGTTTCGGACCGGACGCGTTGCGGCGCGCGAGCAGGCGGAAGCGCAACAACTGACCCGGTTCGTAGAGGTCACTGTCGGTCCACCACAGCGAGCGGTTGTCATCGCTGTCATGTCCGAGATAGGCCTGATCGTTGTCCGGGTAGCCGGTCGGTCGCAGGCGCAGCAGCGCGCCGCGCCCTCGATGACTGGCCTCGACGACGGTCGGCCGCAGGTCGACCTTGGGCCATGAATGGTGCTCGGCCAGCCAGGAGCCGGGAGCCCGGGCGATGCCGTCTCGGTCGGTCTCGACGCTGAGCGTTTCCCCTTCACGCCGGAGGGTCAAGGCCACGCCGGCGATCGGGGTGGCATCGGCGAACTCGGTTGTGACCAGCACCAGTTCGTCGCTGAGCTGAATGGCATGCAGGCCGAAGTCGGCGACGCTGGCATGAGCGTCAAAGTTCGCAACCTTGGACCAGCCAATCCGAGCCGCGTCGAGCGGCAAAGACACCCGTTGCAGGGCCAAAGGGTCAGGCGCCACAGGCTGGGAGAAACCTTGCTGCTGCCGTTTGCCGCCGAGGCGAGTGTGCTCGAGCGTCAACGCCGCTCTGGCGTGCGCATTGGCCATCCAGCGCCATGGCGAGGGCTCGCCGCGGCGAAGGCTGAGCAACTTCGGGCCGACCCGCTGCAATGCGGTTTGCTGATCGGCGCCGATGCTCAGGGTGTAGCTGGCCGGTTCGATCGGCCTGCCTTCCAACTGTGCGGCCTGTGCCGGCCATTCGATCCGGTAGCTGGTCTCGCGTACGGCGCCGTGCAGGGGCAGTGACCAGGCTTTCCTGGACCGGGTTGGGTCGCGCTCGGCGCGGAGCTGGCTGGCGTAGGCAAACAGCGGCGCCGGCAGCGCATCAATCATCAGCTGCAATGCTTCTTCACCAGGGCGATCATCGAAGTACAGCCGCGGTTGATCGTTGCAGCCTGGCCGATAGGGGTTCGACCCGTCCGGACAGTTGCTGCTGACCCCCAGCACGCTGGGACGTTGCCAGTCGAACAGCGTCGGTGACTCGAAGCTTGCGACCATGCCCGGGTCGACCAACCGCAGCTGCACTTGTTGGCCGTGTCTCGGTGGTTCCCGCGTACTCAGGCGCCATGCGGCCACGGCTGGCTGACGCCAGGTCTGCACGGGATCGGTCATCGGCACGAAGGGCGGCTGAACCATTCGCCACTCGATCTCCGTCCGCTCCTCCAGCGGACTGCGCTTCAGTTCGAACGGCTGCGGCTGGCCGTCGAAAGTCAGCTCCAGCGAGGCAACCAGTTGCGCCTGGCTCCAGACCATCGGGGACAGCAGGATCAGGGCGAAATCGGTGCTGCTGTCGACCTCGCCGCGCAAAGCCTGACGGGGCATGCGCAATCGAGTGGTCAGATCGGCGATGGGCTGCGCCGACCATTCGCCGAAGCGCGAACCGTCCACGCTCAGGTCCAGCCAGGTTCCTGCGGGCGGATTCCACCCACTCGGAGACACACAGCGCAGCCCACGGCCGCGCAAGGCCTCACAGGTCCATGCAGAGAGTTCACCACCAAGGACACCGTCGATGTCACCTCCCGGCAAGGTCACACGATGGGGCATGCTCAGCCGCACGGACCAGTTCGAGTAGGCAGCGGGATTGAAGTTGAACTCCAGCAAGTGCCATGCGCCGGTCTCGTTTGGGTCGCCGGTTGGCGGTGGCGGCAAGGGTTCGACCTTGCCGGTGGCGATGTCGCGGCGCATCCACTGGCCGTTCTCGAAGTAGATCGACCAGCCCTCGGTGGCTCCGGCAATTCGTGCAATTGGATCGCTGGTGGGCGCGAGCTGCTGCGCCAACGCCGGTGCCAGGAGGCCACTCGCCGCCAGCAGCGCCGTGAATCGGATTGCCATCGCCGCGCGCGCCATCGCATTCACCTGGTGGGCCCTTGGGTGACACTGCCTGAGGCGGCTGAAACAGGCAAGGACGCGGCAGTGCAAGGGTGCGAATCAAACGGATGCAGCGATGCCAATCCGGGAGTCGCAATGACGAAGTTGTCTGGCCCGTGTTGGGTCAACCCTCCGCAACCGCAAGATCAATGTCTTCGGTTCCCCGCGTGTAGCGGTGCACGGCAAGCGCAGCCGCCCCGATAAGCGCCGAGTCAACCCCGAACTGCCTGGCCGTTTCGGCGACCTGCTCAGCGAGCGCGAGTGAGTTTGCCAACCAATGGGGTCAGGTCAGTTTGCCAACCATTGGGGCAGGTCTAGCAATGATGTCTCAGCCCAAATGGAGTTGGTGGACACCCGCGTGGCGCTGCGAATCTAGACCTGACCCCGTGATCCGGCCGGCGCGGGTTACAACGGCCTACTTCCTACAAGTCGGTCGGAAGCCGCGCCTTCCAGTAACCGGGTTCGCGCCTGAATGGCGCCAGCGCCAGCACGATCACTTCGTCTTCCCGTACCACGTACACAATCGAGAACTTGAACTTCCCCGGGAACACTCGGCGGGTTCCGAACTTGTACGGAGCGCCGGCATCTGCAAACTCAGCTGCCAGCGCCTCTGCCTTCTGCACAGCTTCGTCGAAGCGCCTGCCCAAACTCGGGCTGACAGCCGTGAAGTACGCAATCTCGTGGAGAAACTCGTCGCGAGCCTCGGCCACGTAGCGAACGACCCTCACCGCTGATAGATCTTGCGAGCCTCGGCGTGAACGTCTGCGGCAGGAACCAGCCTCGCTGTGCCTGAATTGACAGCGTTCAGCCGGCGCTCAATCTCCTGATCCCAGGCTTCGCCCAGCGGTTCAAGCGCATCGTCTGGCAACGAGGCGAACAACAGGTCGGCCAGACGAGCACGGTCCTCCGGTGATAGTGCAATCGCCTGACTGGTGAGCTCTTCGAGGTTGGTGGCCATGGGCACCTCCGGCTTCGCAGTGGTGAGTGTAGCGCCGAGCGTTCTGCAAGGCACACGCGAACCTCGAGCGATCCTGTCGTTGCCGCGATGACCCACGACCTGGAAGACAGCGACTACACCTCGATCCAGCAGCGCATCCGCGACACAGCACGGAAGCTCGGTAGTGCTGGCGAACAGCTCGGACCGGTCGCCGGAGTCCCGGGAAAGTGCTCACTATCGGTCGACATCGCCCAGTACCTGAACCTGGTCGACTGGACCGGCCGGGCGATGCATCCAAACAAGCGCGGCAGAATCGATCCCGAGCGGCCTCGCA
>DAIMJK010000255.1:0-5606 GCA_036722245.1 Lysobacterales bacterium | reverse complement strand
GAAGCTGGTCAGCTGGCCGGCCAGGCAACCGGCGGCGCGGCTGTCCCACATGTATTGGCCGAAATCGCAATTGATGACCGTGTAGTTGGCCTGATTCGGCAGACCCTGACGGACCGAGTTGACGAAGGGCGATTGCCAGTAGTCGTTGAGCGCGTTGGTTTGCTTGCCGGTGCCGTGGACAAAGGCCACGCCGGTGTTGGCCATCGCCGCACTCGCGGCCAGGCAGAAAAATAGAGTCATCAAGCTTCGAAGCACGGTCGTCCTCCCCAGAACGTGATTGCGGTTCCGCGCCGGTTCAGGCTGACTGAAGTCCGGAGCGCGGCGAATCCTGACATACGCAGCCGTATGGTGCAAGCATTTTGGGACCGGAAGTGCGCTTTTGGGTCAGTTTGTGACGTTGGGGCAGAGAGTCGAGGGCCCAGGGCAAAGGGCCCAGGGCCCAGGGCCCAGGGCCCAGGCGCATGAGACTTCGCAGGAGTCAGGGGTGCGCCTGTGCCCCGTGCTGTGCCCTGGGCCCTCGACTCGCAAGCGACGCCCTCCGCTGGGTAGCCTCACGCCTCGACCATGCGCCCCGGCACTTGCATCTGCCGCAAAGGGCCCCATCATTGTCGGTCGAGATTTGAGCAGACGGCATTCGATGACTTTTGCGAGCTCCAACTGGCTGAGTTCTTCCCGTTGCCTCCATCGTGGCGGGACTGCCGTGCTGCACCGCAGCCGCGGGAGCCTGTCATGGGCATGAGCTTGTTGCCAAACCGCTTTCAGCAGCTGATGGGGTTGTACACCTCCAGCTACATGCTGCTCGGACGCTTGGTAGATCTGCGCGAGGTGGAACTGGGTCGCTACCACTCGAGCATGGACGAGCACCCGACGCTGGTACTCGATGTGTTGGGCAAGGCGCCGTACACGACTTTCTTGCGACTGACGCACCAACTCCCCGAAGGCGAGGAGTCCGAGCCCTGCGCCTTTCTGCGCGTCTATCACGACGCCCGCCAGGCCGAGGTCACGCACTGTCGCTATCACAACATCCTGCATCGGCTGTTCCTGCCGCAGACGCCGGCTCGGGCGATTGCCGATCACCGCTTGCGGATGAATGTGTTCTGCGAGAAGTGGCTCAACTACCTGCTCGATCTGGGTCATGGCCGCGCCAGCATGCACTGGCATTCGGATATTCCGGACGCCTTGCTCGAGGACTCGCCGGTCGACGACGATTGGTGGCTGGAAGAGGACCGCAAGCTGCTGAGGCCGCAATCGCGGCGTGCGCGTCGCAGCACTCCGACGGTGGAAAGCTGACCTGCAGATGACTTCCGGTGCCAGCCCGCGGCGCACTGATGTGCTGATACTCGGGGCCGGCGTGATCGGCCTGTCCTGCGCCTGGCAGTTGCTGCAGGCCGGCCGTTCGGTCCGGATCATCGATCGCACAGGCCCGGGCGCCGGCAGCTCACATGGCAACTGCGGCACGCTCACACCAAGTCATGCGCCTCCGCTGGCCGAGCCTGGTGTCATCGCCAGAGCAATGCGCTGGATGTTGCAGGACGACGCCCCGTTGTACGTCAAGCCGCGCTGGGATCCGGCCCTGTGGGCATGGATGCTTCGCTTTGCGCGCCAGTGCAACAGCGAGTGCGCTCTGAATGCGGCAAAGCACCGGGCAGCGATACTGCTGCAGTCGCGACGTGTACTGGACGAATTCCTGGTGCTGACCGGCATCGATTGCGAGTACCGCAATGACGGGCTGCTGTACGCCTTCCGTGATCAGGCGTCGCTCGCCGAGTACGCCGACTTGCCGGCGCAGCTGGCGCCGTTGGGCCTGGAAGCGCGACTGCTGGACCAGCAGGAGGTGCTGGCGCTGGAACCGGCGTTGCGACCGGAGCTGGTCGGCGGCCTGCTGCACAGTCAGGACGGCCACCTGCGCCCGGACCGGCTTATCGACGGTCTGGTCGGCGAGGTCGAGCGTCTGGGCGGAATCATCGAGGCACCGGCCGAGGCCACTGGCTTCGAGCGCCGTGGTGATCGGATCGAAGCAGTCTGGCTGCGCGACGGTCGCCGGTTGCAGGCCGCCCAGATCGTCTGTGCACTGGGCGCCTGGAGCCCGCAACTGTTCCGCCAACTGGCAGTTCATCTGCCAATCCAGCCCGGCAAGGGCTATTCCATCACCTATAGCCGTCCCGAGCTTTGCCCGCAAAGGCCACTGGTGCTGAAGGAGCGCAGCGTCTGCGTCACCAGCTGGGCCAGCGGCTATCGACTCGGCAGCACGATGGAGTTCGCCGGCTATGACGAGACCCTCAACCAACGTCGCCTGGCTGCGTTGGAGCGGGCGGCGCGCGAGTATCTGATCGAACCGATGGGTGCCAGCGTGCAGGAGCGCTGGTACGGCTGGCGCCCGATGACTCCGGACGACCTGCCCCTGATCGGCCCGGTCCCGGGTCTGCAAGGGATCTGGCTGGCCACCGGTCACGGGATGCTGGGGGTCAGCATGTCGGCGGCGACGGGGTTGATGGTTCGGCAGATGCTTTTGGGTCAGGAAACAGATCTGGATCCGGGGCCGTTTGGGCTTTCAAGATTTTTATAAGAGCGGTTTTACGTTTTACGTTTTACGTTTTACGCCAAAAGCGGATGGAGCAAGAGCGTTCCGTTTCAGTGCGTAAAACCCCGGTGCTCGCCGTTGAAACGGAAGTGATATTTCAGAGCCCTGAACTCCAACGATCGCCCTTACGCAAAACGCAAAACGTAAAACCTAAAACGCTCCCCCATCGCCTCGAAGTCAAACCACAACGCCATGCCCCCCAAAAAAACCGAAAACTTCGACTACATCGTCATCGGTGCCGGTTCCGGTGGCCTGGGTAGTGCCTTCAGGGCGGTCAAACATGGAGCGCGGGTGGCGTTGATCGAGCGGGATCGTGTCGGTGGGACCTGTGTCAATGTCGGCTGCGTGCCGAAAAAGGCGATGTGGTATCTGGCCGAGGCGGCCGAGCAGGTCGCACTGGCGCGCAGCTATGGCTTCGATCTGCCGACGGCCGTCGTCGACTGGGCCCATTTCGTTGCCGAACGCGAGGCCTACATCGGGCGAATCCATGCGTCCTACGATCGGCGTCTGAGCGCGGCCGACATCACCCGCTTTGAGGGCGCCGGCCGTCTGCTGGGCGAGGGCAGGGTGGCCGTCGGTGAGCAGATCCTGACGGCCCCGCACATCCTGCTGGCCACCGGTGGCAGCCCGACCCACCTGAGCATTCCGGGCGCCGAGCGGGCACTGGACTCGGACGGTTTCTTCGCGTTGAAGTCGCAGCCACGGCGGGTCGCGCTGATCGGTTCGGGCTACATCGCGGTCGAGTTGGCGGGCGTGTTTGCCGCGCTCGGCTCGGAAGTGGCAGTAGTCGTACGTGGTCCGCGGCTGCTCAGTCATTTTGACGAGGAACTCGGAGCGGTGCTGGCCGAGCGGCTGGCCGAACAGCGAATCCGGATTCACACCGCCTGTCCGGTCGCCGCGCTGGAGCCGGCGGAGCGTGACGCTACGATATTGCGATTGGTCGGCGGCGAGTCCATCGGGCCCTTCGATTGTGTCATCCAGGCGATCGGTCGCCATCCCAACAGCGCCGGACTCGGCCTGGAGGACACTGCGGTCCAACTCGACGAGTTCGGTCATGTGCTGGTTGATGCACAGCAGGACACGGGCGAGGCTGGCGTCCATGCGCTCGGTGACCTGACCGGCCCGATTGCGTTGACGCCGGTAGCGATCGATCAGGGACGCAAGCTGGCCGATCGCCTGTTTGGCGGTCAGCCGGCGGCCCGCTTCGATCCAAACCTGGTTGCCAGCGTGGTCTTTTCGCACCCACCGGTGGCGACGATCGGCATGAGCGAGGCCGCGGCTGTGGCCTGCCATGGCCGCGAGGCGGTGAAGCTCTACCGCGCCCGCTTCACGCCGATGCAGTGGTCGCTGGCCGGTCGACGTGAGTCACAGACCTTCATGAAGCTGGTCTGTGTCGGCGTGGAGGAGAGGGTGATCGGCCTGCACATGATCGGCCCGGGTGTTGACGAGATGCTGCAGGGCTTCGCGGTGGCGATCAAGATGGGCGCCTGCAAGGCCGACTTCGACGCCACTATCGCGATCCACCCGACCTCCAGTGAGGAACTGGTGTTGCTGGGGTGATTCGATGGCAAGAGCTTTCAACCCAAAGGACACAGAGCAAGAGCTTTTTAACCACAGATGAGCGCAGATTTGCGCAGATGAGAGCACTTGGTCATGGCTGCTCGGCTCGCTGTCGAGTCGGGTCAGGAGCCGCTGGTCTCGGCTACCATGTTCGCCCCCGTACCCCGGAACCTGATCGCCCATGACGCCATTGCAGAGCAAGCTGCCCAAGGTCGGTACCACCATCTTCGCTGTGATGAGCCAGCTTGCGGCCGAGCACCAGGCGATCAACCTGGGTCAGGGCTTTCCCGATTTCGAAGGGCCGCAGGCGCTCAAGGACGCGTTGACGCGGCACATGAATGGCGGCAGGAACCAGTACGCGCCGATGACCGGCATCCCGCAGTTGCGCCATCAGATCGCGCTCAAGACCGAGGCGCTGTACGGCTGCACGGTGGACCCTGATCTGGAGGTGACTGTCACCAGCGGCGCGACCGAAGCCCTGTTCGCGGCCATCGCGGCGGTGGTCCGGCCGGGCGACGAGGTAATCATTTTCGATCCCTGCTATGACTCCTACGAACCGGCGATCGAACTGCAGGGGGGGCGCGCGGTGCATCTGGCGCTGCAGCCACCGGAATTCGGCCTGCCCTTCGAGCAGCTTGCCGCGGCAATCAGCGATCGGACCCGGATGATCCTGATCAACTCGCCGCAAAACCCGACCGGCGCCGCTCTGGCGCGTTCGGATCTGGACCGGCTGGCGACGTTGATCGGCGAACGGGAAATCTATGTGCTGTCCGACGAGGTCTACGAGCACATCATCTTCGATGGACGCGAGCACGTCACCGTGCTGGCGCATCCGCAGTTGCGCAAGCGCAGCTTTGCGATCTCCAGCTTCGGCAAGACCTATCACATCACCGGCTGGAAGATCGGCTATTGCATCGCCCCGCCGGCGCTCAGTGTCGAGTTCCGCAAGGTCCACCAGTACCTGACCTTCTGCAGCTTCCACCCGGCCCAGGCCGCGCTGGCCGACTTCATGGCCGCCGACCAGCAGCATTACCTGGAGCTGCCGGCCTTCTACCAGCGCAAACGCGATTTGTTCGCCGAAGCGCTGGCCGGCAGCCGCTTCAAGTTGCTGCCGGTGGCCGGATCGTACTTCCAGTTGGTCGATTACTCGGCGGTCTCCGATCTCGACGACCTGGCCTTCTGCCGTTGGTTGACCACCGAGCACAAGGTCGCCGCGATCCCGTTGTCACCCTTCTGCGAGCACGGCCGCTCCCCGGGTCCTTATGCCCGCCTGTGCTTCGCCAAGTCCGACGACACGTTGCGCGAGGCAGCGGGGCGGCTTTGTCGGGTTTAGGAAAGAGCCGTTTTAGGTTTTAGGTTTTGCGTTTTACGTAAGAGCAAGGGCAAGAGCGAAGGCGCACCGCACAGCCGTATCATCCCGGCTCTGCTGGGCCCTGTGCCCTGAGCCCTGGGCCCTGCTCTTCTG
>DAIMJK010000254.1:0-5655 GCA_036722245.1 Lysobacterales bacterium | reverse complement strand
CCGGCGGAGCACAACGGACCATGCCGACCAAGCCAAGCGCACTCCGGCTGAGGGCAACGCCTATACCCCTGTTCTCACATGCGGCCAGTAGTCGGCCGTCATTCCCACTCCATTTGAGGTGACTGAATTTCTCGTCGTGCTACTTTTGCTTCAACATTGGAGAAATCCGCATGCCAGACCTCAGCGCCGTGTTTACCGAGTTGCGCAAGATCATGGCGCCGTACGCAGCACGGCTCACCGTGACCCGAGACGACGATGTGGAGCTTTACGTCGATACAAAGCACATCCAGAAAAACAGGAAGCCTTTGTTCTTCGGGGCTGTTCAGATAAGGAAGGCATACGTAAGCTTCCACCTCATGCCGGTCTATGTGAAGCCAGAGCTCATCACTTCGCTGTCACTTGAACTCAAGGCACGAATGCAAGGCAAGTCGTGCTTCAACTTCGCCGCACTGGAACCGGCGCTTTTCATGGAGCTTGCTGCGATCACCAAGGCAGGCTATGAAAGCTACCAGGAGCAAGGCTTTGTTGAGTAGCTGTGTCTGGCACCCAGTCAGGGCTTTTCTGTACGGGTTCTGTTTCTTCGGAGGTATGCTGCTCATCACGGAACTTGCGTATCGTGACGATTCCGTGGTTGAACCAATTTGGGGATTCAGTCACTCCATCACGCTCGCTGCAGTCGGCGGCGTTACGTTTGTGATTTCCTGGGCAGCGTTCTGGCTGCTTTGGCAAATATATGTAGAGTTGATTCGCAAGGCTCCAGATGCTTGATGTCGTGTTAATGGTCTTGCTGTTTGCCGGGATTCTGTTCCCGGTAGCGTATTGCTTCTATTTCGCTCTCGGCAACAAGATGCTGTTCTTGTTCGCAGTTTATGGAGCGGAGCTCGTCATTGGAACTCTGCTATCCGTGGCTGCGCTGCCGGCAATTGTCTTGATCATTTATGGATTGCCGCAGTTGAACGAATTTGGCATCGAACTGCGGGGGCTATGGATCGTTGCAGATCTCGCAGCGAAACACTTCTGGCAAGTTTCGGCTACTGTACTGTTCGTTCTCCTGCCACCATTGCTTGCTCGCCGTTACCGAGCGTACTTTCAGAATGAACCGATGGCGTGACTCGCTCTTCACCCCAACGGGGCAGCACAAGTTAGCCTGGGGCAACGCCCCAGTAACTTGTATTGCCCTTTCAGGGCGGTAAAGCAACGCGAAAGAGCGAAGTACGATTGCCGCAGTCGCTTGGTTCGGCTCCTTCGCAATGACGAAGGGTCGTGGTCTGGTCTCGTGCGCATGTACTGACCGAAGGACGGTCCTCTCCATGGCCGAATCAATTCCTTCGCCGCGCGACGCCCTCCGATTCCGAGCTGCCGGCCCGCCTGGCCTCGTACACCCGGGCGTACTTGAGGAACACGTAGAAGGCGCCGACGACGCTGGCGATGAAGCCGGCCCAGCCATTGAGGAACTGGCGCTTGTACAGATAGCTGCGCAGGAAGAACCATGGCGGATAGACGATCATGCGCAGCCGCGAGCCGTGCACGCCACGCCGGATGCGGTCTTCGGCGGTGCCCGCGGCGTAGGCGTTGACCTTGGCTACCTTGGTGCCGATGTCGCGTTCGCCGTCGTGCATCAGATAGCCTGCCAGCTTGCCCACCGGGCCATCGACGATGGGCGCGGCATGCACCGCGGCGTCGCTCATGCGCATCGCGTCGCGTCGGAACAGACGCAGATAGTGGTTCATCCGAGTCCACCGGTGCTGGAACTGCCAGAACAGCCACTCGCGCCTGGCCAGGGAGTAGCCGTGATGGCCATCCGGCGCGCCGTTGGCGAAGAGTTCGGTCAGCGCTGCGGCTGCTTCCGGGCTGAGCCACTCATCGGCGTCAAGCAGCAACACCCAGTCACATCGTGCCAGTTCGATCGCGGCGGACTTCTGCGGGCCGTAGCCGCGGAAGCTCTCGATCTGGACGCGGGCGCCGCGAGCCCGCGCGATCTCGGCGCTGCCATCGGTACTGCCCGAATCGAGCACGATGGCATCGCGCAAGGACGGCAGGCTGTCGAGGCAGCGGGGCAGGGTACCGGCGTTGTTGAGCGTGGTGACGACCAATGTGAGCGGCAGCCCGGCGGGATCCGCAAGGTGGCTGCTCGTCGGCGCGGTGTCGACCACCAGCCCGTCGCCTGAGTCCAGGGGCTCGGCCAGCGGGCGGTCGTCGGCGGGTGTGTGCATGGAGCAAGCATACCCGTTGCGTTGCTCGGGAGTCGGAGTGGCGCCTGGTAGGGTGCTCGTCAAACTGATGATTTCGGTACGGTTGGGAAATGTTTGGGCCCGGGGCTCAGGGCCCAGAGCCCAGTCCGGAGCCATTGTCTTGAGCCGAGTGTGATTCAGACGGTCGCTTGATCGCTTTTTGTAGTCGAAACAGTCTCGGCGCGGCTCTTGATCTGCTGGGCCCTGAGCCCTGGGCCCTGGAACCCAAGCAGCCCAGATACATCCCCAGCGCCCACCACCACAAGGCCTGCCAGAAGCTCGAGTACAACGCCGGGTGGGTGTTGAGCGGGAACAGCAGCACCAGCAGCGCCAGTCCGGGAGCGAGGGCGGCGGACCGGGCGCCCGCATCGGCGCGACGCCAACGGTGGATCAGCACGATCAATACCGCCAGCCACGCCAGCGCCCCGATTGCGCCCTGTTCGGCCAGAACTTCCAGCGGCCAGTAGTGCGGGTGGGCGGCGCCGCGGGAGCGATCCGCTGCCACCCAGGGGTCGTCAGCCGCCGCGTACTCCGGGTAGGCATGGCGGAAGTTGCGCACGCCGACGCCGTTGACCGGATTGCCAGCGGCCATGGTCGCGGCGGTCTCGAAGATGGGCACGCGTCCTGCCAGCGCGTAGTCGATGCCGGCGCGACTGCCATCCAGCAAGCTCAGCGTCCGATCCACCCGTTCGGCAAACCGCTCCGACAGGGCATAGCCCGCGCTACCCAGCAGCACCCCGGCGAGCAAGGCGAAGGCCAGCAGTTGCACCAGCTTCCGCGGCCGCTGCCGGTACTGAAAGCAGGCCAGCGCAAACAAGCCCACGGCATAGCCGATCCAGCCGGCACGGGCGCCAGCGAGCAGCACGACCACGGTCAGTGCCAGGAAGGCCAGCAACAGCGCGTAGCGTCGGCGCGTGTGCGCAGCGAGACCCGGCGCAGCCAGCGGAGCGCTCTGCTCGGCGTTCTGCCCTTGTCGGGCCAGCAACGGCACGAGCAAAAAGGGAGCCAGCATCGCCAGCACCGGGCCCAGCTTCAGATCATCAGACCCGAACACGCCGCTGAGCCGATCGGCGTCGGCGCGGCCACCCAGACTGGTACCGGCAACGGCCTGCAGCAGCGCATCGGCGGTCCACAGAGCCACCGGCAGCGCCGCCCCGGTCAACAGCGCCCGCCGTCGCGCCGGGTCCTGGCAGCGCAGGATCCAGAAAGCCGCGAACAGGCTGTAGCCCAGCGCGCTCAGTACCCAGACGCCAGGTCGCGCCGGCCAGCTCGATCCGATCGCCGAACACAATCCAGCGGCGATCAGCAATGTGCTGATCAGGGCCAGCGGTCGCAGGCCTGGAATCTGCGTCAGTTGGCTGCGCTGCGACCACAGCTGCCAGCCGGCGACCAGCGCCAGGCCCAGGATCATTACCTCCAGCGCAACGCCGAATGGTAGTAGCAGCGGGATCGATGCGCCCAGCAACAAGTCTGCCGGCGCCATGCGCTCAGGTGGATGGATAGTCAATCGGGCTCGGCCTCATGCGGTCTGGCTTCAACAATCGACAGCCATGAACGTCGGTTGCATGATAGTGGCTCGCAGATCGGCAGGGGCACAGGCTTACAGGTCGGACAGGAGGATGCGTCCGGCGAATGGCCACTGCGTCGCGTTACATCGTTTGGATTTCAGGAGAACCATCATGGCCAAGGCTCTCGGTGTCGGCGGCATCTTCTTCAAGTCAGGCGATCCGGCCGCGCTGCTGGAATGGTACGGCCGCGCTCTGGGCTTGCCGATAGCCGATGGCTGTGTCGCCTTCGCGCCAGGCTCCATGCCAACCAACGGCTACACCGTCTGGTCCCCCTTCGCCGCCGCCACCGACTACTTCGAACCCTCTGGTCAGAGCTTCATGTTCAATCTGGTCGTAGACGATGTCGAAGGCGCGCTGGCCCAGGTCGAGGCCGCCGGTGGTCAGCGCGTCGGCGGCATCGACGAATACGACTACGGCCGCTTCGGCTGGTTCCTCGACCCGGAAGGCAACAAGGTAGAGCTTTGGCAGCCGCTGTAGTATCGAATCGCGGTCAACTCAGCGATTGACCTTGGTTCGGGGATCGAGAATACCTGGATGAACATCCCTGATTCGAACCTCCTTGCTCGGGAACACTCCCTAGGTGCTTGAAAAGATGGTGGCCGGGGACGGAATCGAACCGCCGACACGGGGATTTTCAATCCCCTGCTCTACCAACTGAGCTACCCGGCCACGGGGTCTGCAGGCCACCGGTGGAGGGCGGCGCGAGGAGCCGCGTATTAGAGCGGGAAGGGGGCGGGGCGTCAAGCATCTGTCCATGGGGCCGACTCAAACTGGTGCCGACGCCGCTCCGATCAATGCAAGTTTCCTGCCCCCGACCCCGACTCCGATTCCCCCGCTTCGCATGGCTGCATCGGGGCGGGCTCCACGGCTTTGCGCACTGTTGCCACCTTCATGATGCGTGGCAAGCTACGGGCCCGCTCGGATGGGAGTCCCGCCATGGTGCTGTACCGTTCTCGCTGGTGCTGGCCCGCCCTGTTGCTGGCCCTGTGCGCAAGCTCATCGCCACTGGTGGCCGAGGAACAGGCCCGTCCGGCGCGTGAGCCTGCGCTGATGACCCACACCGCTGAGGGCTTGCCCGACTCGCCCAAGGCGAGTCTGGACGACTTCGCCTGGCTGATCGGGCACTGGCAGGGTGAGGGTCTGGGTGGGCAGAACGAAGAGGCCTGGACTGGACCTGTGGGTGGCCAGATGATGGGCATGTACCGGATGATCGGCGATGGTCAGGTGCGCTTCATGGAGTTGCTGACGCTGACCGAGGAGGAGGGCAGCGTGCAACTGCGCCTGAAGCACTTCAATCGGGATCTGAGCGGCTGGGAGGAGAAGGGCGATACGGTGGATTTCCGGCTGTTGAAGATCGAACCGGGCGCGGCCTGGTTTGACGGCTACAGCATGTTTCGTATCGATGACGAGCGGATGGAACTGTGGCTGCGGATCGGCGGCAAGGGCGAGCAGCCCGAACGCGCGGTGCGCTTTGACTACCGCAAGGTCGGCACGCTGCGGAGCTTCAAGCCTTAGAAAGCAGGGTCGCGCAGGATCGTGTACGGTCCGGCGGCGACGTCTGGGTGCCAGCAACAGCGCTTGATGGGAGCAAGACGATGACAGCGATCGATCGCGTAGCAAGGCTGGCGGCGCTGGCCGGACTGATTGCGCCGTCGTTGGCCGTTGCAGCCGATGGCGCGCCGGCATGGTCAAGCGACGGGCCGCGCCTGGCGCAGGACGCCGTCTACATCGAGCTTCCACTTGCTGCCGGTGCCATTCTGTTTGGGCACCAGGCCCACCCATGCCGCCAATTTGGCGACCGCCGTTTACGGTTTTGATGCGCGCAACCGCATGGTAAGCACCGACGCAGACTTCAG
>DAIMJK010000253.1:0-5694 GCA_036722245.1 Lysobacterales bacterium | reverse complement strand
AACGCCGGACTGGTATCAGCGCAGCGCCCGCGAGAGCTTCACCGCCGCCAGCGCAAGCGGCAAACTGCAGGCACGGACCTGCATCATCGGCGGCGGACTGGCCGGGGTCGCCACCGCTCTGGCTCTGGCCGAGCGGGGCGATCGCGACGTGACGCTGGTTGAAGCGCAGCGGGTCGGCTTTGGCGCCAGTGGCCGCAACGGCGGCTTCGTGTTTGGCGGCTACTCGGTCGGGCCCTTCGCGCTCGCCGAACGGCTGGGGCTGGCCGCCGCCCGACGGCTGTATGGCGGCACCCTCGATGCGGTCAAGCTGCTGCGACGGCGCATCGAGCGCTATCGGATCGACTGCGATGTGGTCGACAGCGGGGTGTTGTGGGCGCATTGGTTTGCCGAGCAGCGCAGTCTGCACGCGCACCGCCAGCGGCTGCTGGATGACTTCGGGGTCGACTGGGAGTATCTCGATCCGACCGCACTGCGCCAGCTGGTGGACAGCCCGCGCTACCACGGCGGTCTGCGCGAGACCAACGCCTTCCACGTCCAGCCGTTGGCACTGGTGCGCGGACTGGCGCGCGCCGCGGTCGCCGCCGGCGTGCGCATCTTCGAACAATCCCGGGTACTTGGACTGACCCGCCAGGGCAGTGCCACGCGGGTGATCGGGCCGGGTTTCGAGGTCCAGGCCGAGCGCATCGTCGTCGCCGGAGGTGGCTATCTCAGCGGCAGCTTCAGTCCGCTGACCCGCGCGATGCTGCCGATCGCGACCTACGTGATGGTGACCGAGCCACTCGGTGAGCGCCTGCAGCGCTGCCTGCGCACGAGTGCTGCGATCTACGACAGCCGCTTCGCCTTTGACTATTACCGCCCGCTGGCCGATCAGCGACTGCTCTGGGGTGGCCGCATCTCGATCCGCTCGCGCTCACCGGACGAAGTCGCCAGATTGTTGTCGCGAGATCTGGCGCGGGTCTTTCCGCAGCTCGGGCCAGTCGCGGTCGAGAGCGCCTGGAGCGGATTGATGAGCTACGCCCGTCACGAGATGCCGCAGATCGGTCAGTTGCAGCGCGACGTCTGGTACGCGCAGGGCTTTGGTGGTCACGGGCTGGCGCCGACGACGCTGGCTGGTGAGCTGATCGCCGGGGCACTTTGCGGCGAACAGCCACCGCTGCTCGATGATCTGGCCGGCTTCGGTCTGCCGTCGGTGTACCGCGGCAGCGGCGCCGGACTGATCGCGGCGCAGGCACGCTACAGCTGGCTGCAGTGGTGCGACCGCTGGCGCAGCTGGACCGGCTGAAGGGCCGCTCAGGCCGCGCAGCGGATTGCCGTCGCCTGACTGGCCAGTGCCCGATCCAGACCAGCGCTCAGGTCAGCGGCGAGATCAGCCACGTCCTCGATACCGACCGACAGCCGCAGCAACTGGTCCGAGATGCCGGCCGCTGCCCGCGCCTGGGCGCTCATCGACGCATGCGTCATCGTCGCTGGATGGGCGACCAGGCTCTCTACCCCGCCCAGTGATTCGGCCAGCGAGTAGTGCCGCAGGCCATCCAGGAAGGCGCGTACCTGATCTACCCCGCCAGCCAGTTCGAAGGCCAGCATCGCACCGAAACTGGACTGTTGTCGCTGCGCCAGCACATGGCCGGGATCGTTCGGCAGGCCGGGAAAGTAGACTTGCGACACTGCCGGGTGTTGCGCCAGCAGTTCGGCCAGCGCCTGCGCATTGTCGGCATGGATGCGCAGGCGGGCGTGCAGCGTGCGCAGGCCGCGCAGGGTCAGATAGCTGTCGAAGGGTGCGCCGGTCAGGCCCATGCAGTTGTTCCACCAGGCCAGTTCCTGCTGCAACTCGCCGGTCTTGCTGATGATCGCGCCACCGACCACGTCACTGTGGCCGTTGAGATACTTGGTGGTCGAGTGCAGCACCAGATCGGCGCCATGCTCCAGCGGCCGCTGCCACAACGGCGACAGGAAGGTGTTGTCGGCCAGGACCCGGCAACCGTGGCGGTGGGCGATCGCGCTCAGCGCCTGCAGGTCCACCACCCGCAGCAACGGATTGCTCGGTGTTTCAATCCACAGCAGGTCGACCGGATCGGCGCAGGCGGCGTTGACGGCATCGAGATCGCCCTGGTCGATCAGCTTGAGTTGCAAGCGTCCCGATTTCGCCAGCGTATCGAACAACCGCCAGGTGCCGCCGTAGCAATCGTGCGGTGCCACCAGCGTGCCGCCAACCGGCACCAATTGCAGCGCCAGCGTAACCGCCGCCATGCCGGTGCAGGTCACCACCGCGCCGGCGCCGCCCTCCAGTTCAGCCAGCGCTTCGGCCAGCGCATCCCGGGTCGGATTGCCCGAGCGCGTGTAGTCATAGCGGCGCGGCTGGGCGAAGCCTTCGAAGCTGAAATTGCTCGACAGGCACAGCGGCGGGACGATCGCCCCGTGCGCGCTGTCGCTGTCGATCGCGGCGCGCACGGCGCGCGTGGCCAGGGCAGGGGGGCTACAGCTCACGGTGCGTCTCCGGTCATGTCAGGGCAGTGACTGCGGAGCCTACAGCAATGGACGTGTAGACGTCTAGACGTCTGTAATGCGGGTGCATTCGGCCCTGCGCATTCCTCACCCATCTCCCGTAGAATTCCGGCCCAGTGCGTGCGACGGAGTTGAATCCAGCCATGATCAGGCCGCTTCCGTCAGGCGCGCTGAAGGCGGTCGTGGTCTGCTCCGATGCGATACTCCGCTGGCTGGAATTCCCCACCGGCTCCACGCGACCATGAGTTCGGCCCGCCCGACCCGAAGCGTAGTGCGGTGCCGGCGACGCCTGACCGCGCCACTGAGCTTGATCTTGCTGCTGATGACGACGGCGCTGGCACAGGCCGACGACGGCTTCCAGCGGGAACTCGATCGCGCCAGACAACTCGACATCTCCGCGTCGTGGCAGGAGACCCGTCAGCTACTGGACACGCTGCGACCGGGTCTGGCGCAGGCCAGCGACCAGCAGCAGGCGGACTTCATGTTGCTCGATGCACGCAACCTGGCCCTTTCCGGGGCGCTCGACGGTGCCCTTGAGGTCATCGACCAGGCGCTCAAGCGCACGCTGACGCCCGCCCAGAGCATCCGCGCCCACGGCCTGGGCGCCAACATCGCCATGATCGCGCGGCGCTATGAGCGCAGTTTTGAACTGCTCGGCAAAGGCTTGGCCCTGGAGCCGGATCTGGAAGATGCCGACGGCATGGTCGGGCTGCTCACGGTGGCCTCCTATGTTCATGCCCAGGCCGGCCAGACGCAGCGTGCGATCGAGTACGGAGAGCGCTCGCTGGAGTTTGCCGAGCGCTCTGGCAGCCTGCGCGACCGCTGTCTGGCGGAGCAGCGCATCGCCTTCGGCTACAAGAAGGCGGAGGATATCGAACGCGCCGAAACCCATTATCTACGCGCGATCGAAATCTGCGAGCAGGCAGCCGATCCGGTGTTCTTGAGCGTCTCCCGATCCGGCCTTGCCGACCTGCTGCGCCAGGCCGGACGGCGCGACGAGGCCGCGGCGATGTTCACCAGGGCGATAGCCGGTCTGGAAGAAACTGGCTACAGCTCCGGACTTGCGGAGGCCAGGTACTACCAGGCTCGCTTGTTGTTCGAGCAGGGGCAGCACGCGGCAGCTGAGCGGGCACTGAGCGGTCTGGCCGAGAGCTTCCGCGACAATGCCCTGTGGGACTATCTGGCGGGTAGCCAGCAGATGCTGGCGGAGATCGCACAGCGCCAGGGCCGGCTCACCGAAGCGCTTGCCTTCCTTGCCGACGCACTGGCCGCCAACAACAGGCACGTCGATCGCGTGCGGGCCATGCATCTGGCTTATCTCGGCGTCGAATTCGACCTGCAGTTCAAGGAGCAGGAACTCGCGCTGCTGCGCGAACAGGCTCGCGTTGCCGGCCTGCAGGAGCAAACACGGAAGCAGCAATCGCGCTTGCAGCTGCTGGCGGTGACGTTGGCAGTACTGGTCGCGTTGATGCTGGGGTTGCTGTTGCTACAGGCTCGGCGCGAGCGCCTGCGCCTGCTGGAGTTGTCCCGCAGCGATGGTCTGACCGGGCTCGACAACCACACCGCATTTTTCGAAGGCGTGCGCAAGCAACTGCGCAACCTCAGCCGCGCCGGTGACGGCTTGAGCCTGGTGCTTTGCGATATCGATCATTTCAAGCAGGTCAACGACCAGCATGGCCACCCGGCCGGCGACCAGGCGCTGCAGCGAGTCGCCGCAATCCTGCGCGATTGCTTCCAGTCGTCCGGCCGCCTCGGCCGAGTCGGTGGCGAGGAATTCGCCATCTGCCTGCACACTGGCCGCGTCGATGAGGTCCTGCAGTTGCTGCAGCGATTTCGCGCTGAGCTTGCCGCGGCTCGACCGGGGCCGGATGGCGGCGCGCTGACGATGAGTTTCGGGCTGGCCGTGTTGCGTGCGGGCGAGACCCTGGAGCCATTGCGAGCGCGTGCCGACGCGGCGCTCTACCGGGCCAAGAATGGCGGACGCGATCGCGTTGTGGTGGCTTAGCGCACGAAGCGGCTCAGCGCGGCCGGTGTGAATTCGCCCGATCCGGGGACGGGTTGCAGGGTCAGCGCCTCCTTGCCGTCCTTGGCCAGGCCCTGAACGTGATAGCGGCCCGATTGCAGGTCGTGGAACACGTAGACGGCCGGCAGGGTGGCGGGCATCTCGTAGTAGTTCTTCAGATATGCCAGGCTGACCCGCCAGAGGCGGTCGTTGGAGTCGTACTGGTCGGCGATGGCGATGCTCCAGCTGTCGGCGTCGACATAGTAGACGCGGCGCGAGTAGACATGCCGCCACTTCGGTTTGAGCGTGGCCTCGATGACCCAGACCCGGTGCAACTCGAAGCGGGTCTGATCCGGAGCCAGGTGGCCGGGTTGCAGCAGAGCCTCGTGATCCCCTTCGTCCAGACGGTAGTTGTTGTAGGGGATCAGCATTTCCTGCTGGCCGATCAGCTTCCAGTCAAAGCGGCTGGGCGACCCGTTGACCATGTCGGTGTCATCGGCGGTACGCAGCCCGTCGGCGTCGTTGACCGACATGTCAAAGGCCAGCAACGGGGCCCGCAACACCCGCCGACGGCCACTGTCGTACAGCCAGGCCTGGCGCTCGGCGGCGTCCTGGTTGAGCGTTTCGTGGACCAGCACGCCCGAACGCGCCAGTCGCGCCGGCGCGGTCACGGTCGACTTCAGATAGAACAGCACATTGCCCAGGCTGTCGGCGCTGCCATCGCTGCGGTAGTAGTTGAACAGGACCTCGGTGTTGCGGCTGACCAGGCTTTGCTTGCCATCCTGAAAGACGTTGGCATCGCTGGCACTGCTGACGATGTACTGACCACGCCAGCGGGTGACGTGATTCCAGTAAACCTCCAGCGCACTGTCGGCGAGCGGAAACGGTATCCCGCCGTAGGCGCCCGTGATGCCATTGCCATCGTCGCTCAACCGCGCGCTGGACGCGTTGCTGCGGGTGTTGTCGTAGACCCATTGCGGTGCGGCATGGCTGCGCCGGCTGGGGTAGACCGGAATGCGGAAGCTCGGATAGCGCTTGAGCATCGCCTGCAGGCCGGGCGTCAGCTGAGCGGCGTGCTCTTCCAGATTGTCGGCACTGATCGTGTACAGCGGCTCATCGTCGGGGTAGGGATCGGCGTGCATCGATCCGGGGCCGGCGTAGGCCGCGATCGGCTCGCTGATGCCACCGTC
>DAIMJK010000252.1:0-5740 GCA_036722245.1 Lysobacterales bacterium | reverse complement strand
GCCGGCTCTTCTGGGCCCTGTGCCCCGTGCCCTGGGCCCTTGTGGTGCCAAAGGACGCGCCGAGCCAGACAGACCGACAAGGCCCGGCCGCCAGCCGGCTCTTCTGGGCCCTGTGCCCCGTGCCCTGGGCCCTTGTGGTGCCAAAGGACGCGCCGAGCCAGCCGGACCGACAAGGCCCGGCCGCCAGCCGGCTCTTCTGGGCCCTGTGCCCTGGGCCCTGGGCCCTTGTGGTGCCAAAGGACGCGCCGAGCCAGCCGGACCGACGAGGCGACGCACGTGCGCCTGATCCACACCTCCGACTGGCACCTCGGCCAGACGCTGCGCAGTCACGAGCGCAGCTTCGAACATCAGTGCTTTCTGGACTGGCTGCTCGATCAGCTGGTCGAGCGCGCGGTTGATGTGCTGCTGATCGCCGGCGATGTCTACGACACGGTCAACCCATCGGCCCAGTCGCAGCGCCAGCTGTATCGATTCCTGGCCGCGGCGCAGCGCCGGCTGCCGGGATTGCAGACCGTGCTGATCGCCGGCAACCATGACTCGGCCGGCCGACTGGAGGCGCCGCAGCCGCTGCTCGAAGGACTGGCCGTGCAGGTCGTCGGCCAGGTTCGCCGCGACCCGCTCGGGCAGATCGAACTGGATGCGATGCTGCTGCCCTTGGGCCCTGATCCGCAGCAGCCCGAGGCCTGGTGTCTGGCCGTACCCTATCTGCGACCGGCCGACGTGCCGCTGCTGACAGACGTGGCCGATCCCTATCTGGCCGGGGTAGCCGAGCTGTACCGCCAACTGTTTGAGTTGGCCTTGATGCGCCGCCACGCCAACGAGCCGATCATCGCGATGGGCCATTGTCACGCCCGCGGTGGCACGACATCGGAGGACTCGGAGCGACGGCTGGTGATCGGCGGCAGCGAAGCGATCTCCATCGACAGTTTCCCGGCCGGACTGGCCTATGTCGCGCTGGGCCATCTGCACCTGGCGCAGAAGGTCGAGGGGCGGGAGCACATCCGCTACTGTGGCGCACCACTGCCCTTCAGTTTCAGCGAAGCGCGCTATCCGCATCAGGTCCTGCAGGTCGATCTGACTCCGGGCGAGCCGGCAGCAGTTGAATCGCTGCGGGTTCCGCGCTTCGTTGAACTCTGGCGCCTGCCCCCCGAACCGGCACCGCTGGCCGAGGTACTCGAACAGTTGGCCACACTGGACCCGCCCGAGCTGCCGCCGGAGCGCCAGCCGCTGGTGGAAGTTCGAGTTCAGCTGGTGCAGCCCGAGCCAGACCACGCACGTCAGATTCGAGCAGCGCTGGAGGACAAGCCGGTGCGTCTGCTGCGCATCGACGCCCATGGTGTGAGCGGCAACGCCGGCGACTGGGAACCGCTGGATGTAGTCGAGCCCGATCCGGCCGCAATGGAGCCGGAAGCCGTGCTGCGCGAGTTCTATTCAAGCGAGTACAACGAACCCCTGCCTGACGAGTTGGCCGAATTGCTCCTGGAGTTGTTGCGTACCGACACGGGCGATCCGGCATGAAGGTGCTGGCCATCCGCGGAAGCAATATCGCCTCGCTCGCCGAACCCTTCGAGATCGACCTGCAGCGCGAGCCACTCGCCTCGGCCAGCCTGTACGCAATCGCCGGGCCGACCGGCGCCGGCAAGAGCAGCCTGCTCGATGCACTCTGCCTGGCCCTGTACGACCTGACCCCGCGCACCGCCGCAGCGCCTGCGCGCGGCGGCGAGCTGCCCGATGGCGACAGCGGCCAGATGAGTGCCAGGGATCCCCGCCAGCTGCTCCATCGGGGCGCCAGTGAAGGCTATGCCGAGGTCGATTTCGTCGGCGTCGACGGGGTCGCTTACCGCGCCCGCTGGTCGGTAAGGCGCGCCCACGGCAAGCGCAGTGGGCGCCTGCAGAAGACCCAGATGAGCCTGCATCGCTTGCCCGAACTGGTGCCGGTGGCCGACGTCGGCAACAAGATCGAAGCACTGGAGGCGATCCGCGCCCGGGTCGGTCTGGACTACCGCCAGTTCACCCGCGCGGTGCTGCTGGCACAGAACGAGTTCGCGGCCTTCCTGCGCGCCGACCAGGACGAGCGTGCCCAGCTGCTGCAGACCCTAACCGGCACCGAACAGTTCGAGCGACTGTCGATCGCCGCCTATCAACGGGCTCGGCACGAGGCCTCGCGGCTGGAACTGCTGCAGCAGCAACTGCAGGCCAATCCGATTCTCAGCGAGGCCGATCGAGAGGCGCTGGAGCAGCACTGGGAGGCCGCGCGCGGGCGTCGCGATGAAGTCCGCGAGCAACTCAGTCAGCTCCGACAATGGCAGCACTGGCAGCATCAGCAGATCAAGCTCGACAACGCCCTGGCGCAGGCCGTGGCGACACTCGAGCAGTCCCGAGCGGCGCAGGAACAGGCTGCGCCGCGACGGCGCGAGCTGGAGCGGATGCGCTTGCTGCACCCTCTGCGCGAGCCCTGGCGTCGGTCGACCGAGCTGGCCAGGCAAGCGACGCAGCTGAGCGCCGGGCTCGAAAAGGCGCGCAATGCGCTCGATGCGGCGCAGGTGCTGGATCAGACCGCCCAGCAGCAGCTTGCTCTGGCGCGAGGGGCGTCAGAGCAACAGCGCACTCGGGCCAATGCGCTTGCGCCCGAGCTGAAGCAGGCCGAACAGCTGGACGACCAGATCGCCCGCCAGTCCGAGAGCATCGAGCAACAACGCCGGACGCACGATCAGCTGCAGCAGGATCTGAATCGGCAGACGCAGCAGTTGGCCGCGGACGAGGTCCGGCAAGGCAGCCTGCGGTCGGCGCTGGAGCGACTGCAGGCAGATCTGCAGGCGCGCTCGGCGGAAAGCTGGCTACTCCAGCCAGATCAGTCCTGGCGCGATGAGCTGGCCCAACTGCAGTTGCTGCGCACGGATCATGAGGCCGCCGCCAGCGCGCAGCAGCAGGCAGAGGCGGCACTGGCCCGTCTGCTGCAGCAGCACGAGTTGATTCAGGCGGAGCGGCAGACGCTGGAGAGTGAGCAGTCATCGGCCCTGGAAATGCAGGCCAACTGTGAGGCGCGGCTGCAGGACGCCCGGTTCGACCAGTTGCCGACGCGGCTGGCTCAAGTGCATGGCCGAATCCAGTCGCACACGGCGCGAGCCTTCGACCTGCGCCGACGGCTGAACCTCGAGGACGAGCGATCGCGTCGAGCCGAACGAGCGCGCGTAGCGGACCAGTCTCTGGCGACGATCGAGCGCCGCATGCCGGAGCTCGAGTCGACCGTGAGGGCCGCCGAAGCCGCCCGCATGCAGGCAGAAGCGGCGCTGGAAGCCGCCCAGCTGGCCGCGGGCCTCAGCGCGGTGGAACTGCGCGACGCACTGCAGGATGAGCAGCCCTGCCCGGTCTGCGGCAGTCGCGATCACCCGTACGCCGATCCGCAGCGACTGCTGGCCGATCATGCGCCGCGCGACAATGCGAACGAGACTGCAGAGTCGAGCGCAGCCCGGACGCTGCAGCAACTGCTGGAGCGCTTGCAGCAACAGCGCGCCCAGAGCCAAGGCACCGAGCAAGCGCTGCGGGACGAACTGGCCAGTCTGCGCGCGCAAGCCGATGCCACGCGTGCCGAGCTGCAGCGCCTGCAGCAGGAGGATGCGGCGGCGCAACCGCAGCTGCTGCGACTGCTCGAAGCCTTGCGCGCCGATCCACAAGCCGGCGAGCTGCTCGCTCTGGCCAGCGCCGAACTCGAGTCCGAGCTGCGCTCACGGCAGACAGCACTGCAGGCCGAAGCCACCCGACTCGCCGAACTCGAGCAGCAGCGGTCGCAGGCTGCCGAAGCGCTGCGTACCAGCAATCAGGCTTGCAAGACGATCGCCGCCAGCCTGGCCGAGCTGGATCAGCGTATCGCCGACGCGGAAAGCTGGATCGACCAGGCACGGCTGCGGCTGACGACGGCCGACACCGAGCGGCGTCTGCAGCAACTCAAGCTCGAACAGCACTGCGCCGGCGTCGACAAGTGGTTGCGGCCGCTCGGCAGCCAGGCCGACGAAACGGATCTGGACGCGCTGCAGGCACGGCTGGAACAACGCGCCACAGACCGGCGTGCCAGCGAGCAGCAACGGGCAGAGCTGGAACACGAGCTGGGCGAGCTGGGGCGGGCACTGCCGCACCTGCGTGGCCTCATCGAAGCCCGTCAGGGCGCAGTCGCGCAGTCCTCCGAGCGCCTGCAGACGCTGCTAGAACTCGACCAGCAGCTTGGTGATCAGCGGCGACTGCTCTTGCAAGGTGAAACCGTTGGCGCCGTGAGAGCCGGTCTGGACCACAGCAGTCGTGAGGCTGAGACCGCCCTGAGCAGCGCCATGGACAATGCGCAGAACGCTCGCGTCGAGCGAGCCCAGGCGCAAACCCGGATCGAGCAGCTCGACCAGCAGCGCGGCCAGATCGACAACGCACTCAATGAGTTGCGTGATGAGCTGCGGGGGCAATGGCGTGATCTGCAGACCGACTACGCCCAGCTCGCCGGCATCGACCCGATCCTGTCAGCACGGCTGTTTGACGAACCGGCAGGCGACGACGGCGGCGTCGAGTTGGTCACCGCGCGGGCAGAACTGGATGCGGCGCTGGCGATCGGTCAGGCGGAGCTGGACCAGGAACAGGCGGCACTGGCGAGCATCGACGAGGCCATGCAGTTGGCCGCCCAGGCCCACGCCTTGCGGCTGCAGGCGATCCAGAGCCACGCCGGCGATCAACCCGTCAGCCCCCGACCGACCGACATCGACCAGGCACTCGAGATCGCCAGCGCAGCGCTGGCGCAAGCCGAGGAGAGCTTGAGTGGGTATGCCGCCGAGCGCAGCCGCGACGACCAGTCGCGCCAGCAGGCGAGCGAACTGACGACAGCCATCGCGAACCAGAGCGAGATCAGTCGGCGCTGGGGGCAACTGAATCTGCTGATCGGCTCGGCCGACGGCAAGAAGTTCCGCAACCTGGCCCAGCGTCGCAGCCTGCATCTGCTGCTGCATCACGGCAACCTGCAATTGCGTCAACTGGGTAGCCGCTACAGCTTGCAACCGCTGAAGGATCAACTGAACTTCCTGCTTGTCGATCAGGATCTGGGCGGCCAGCTGCGCTCGGTCCATTCGCTCTCCGGTGGCGAGTCCTTCCTCGTCTCACTGGCCCTCGCCCTGGCCCTGGCCCACCTGTCCAGCCAGCAACTGGCGATCGAGTCGTTGTTCGTGGATGAAGGCTTCGGCAGCCTCGATGAGGACACCCTCAACACCGCCATGCAGGCACTCGACCGGCTCCAGGCTCAGGGCCGCAAAGTCGGCGTGATCTCGCACCTGCGCGAACTGACCGAACGCATCGGCGTGCAGATCGAAGTCCAGCCCCAGCGACCGGGTCGCAGTCGGGTGGTCGTGAGGCACACCTGAAACGCCCGTGGAGAGGGGCATCGGAAAGGAACCGAGCCTTCTTGGTCGGGAGTCGGGAGTCGGGAGTGCACATACCCTGCGGAGTGATGCGACACGCCACGATCCTGCGGCCATCGCAGTTGCCCGCAATGCCAGAACCACACCACGACGCAATGGCTCGAGCGCCAGCGCAAGAAGCTCCTGCCGGTGCACTACTGCATGCTCACCTTTACCCTTCCCGCCGGCCTGCGACCGCTGGCGCTAGCGCAGCCCAAGGCGATCTACTCCGCCTTGTTCCATGCCGCCTCCGAAACCATCAAGGGCTTCGGCCAGCGCAAGCTCAAGGCCGAGCTACGCACGGGCCCTGCGTC
>DAIMJK010000251.1:2572-5749 GCA_036722245.1 Lysobacterales bacterium | reverse complement strand
GCGGCTCCAGCGCCGGTTCGCGGCCGCGAAAGGCGATGAACGACTCCAGCGCCGGGCGCGACGCGCCGACAGCGAGGACTTCGCGCCGAAAACGCTCTCCGCTGACCGCGTCGACCACGCCCGCCTCGCGGAAGGCGGAGAAGACGTCGGCCGACAGCACTTCGGCCCACAGGTAGCTGTAGTAGCCGGCGTCGTAGCCGCCGGCGAAGATATGACCGAAGCTGTGGGGAAAGCGCGCCCATGCCGGCGGTCGGATGACCGCGACCTGGTCGCGCACTTCCTCCAGCAGCGGATAGATCCGCGCGGGCTGGGCCGGATCGTGTTCCAGGTGCAGCCGGAAATCGAACAGGGCAAACTCGAGCTGCCGGACCAGCCACAGCCCGGCGTGGTAGTGACGGCTGGCGAGCAGCTTGTCGTACAGCGCCTGCGGCAGTGCCTGCCCGCTGTCGACGTGGCGCGCGATCCGGTCGACTACCCGACGTTCCCAGCAGAAGTTTTCGAGGAACTGGCTCGGCAACTCGACCGCATCCCATTCGACCCCGCCGATGCCGCCGACCCGCGGCCAGCTGACCTCGGTCAACATGTGGTGCAGGCCATGGCCGAACTCGTGGAACAGCGTCAGAACTTCCTGGAATACCAGCAGCGCGGGCTTGCCGGCGGTGGGCGGGGCGAAGTTGCAAGTCAGGTAGGCGACCGGGATGCGCTCGCTGGCGAAGCTTGATCGACTGACGCAGACATCCATCCAGGCCCCACCGCGTTTGGCCTGACGGGCATAAGGGTCAAGATAGAAACCTGCGCGCAGGCGATCGCCCTCGCGGATCTCGTAGTAGCGCGCATCGGCGTGCCAGGTCGGTACCTCCGGGCGTTCGGTGATGCTCAGGCCAAACAGCTCCTCGCACAGGCCGAACAACCCCTGCAGCACCTGCGGCATCGGGAAATAGGGCTTGAGCTCCTCGTCGCTGAGCTGGTAGCGGCGCTCCTTCAGCCGCTCGGCAGCATAAGTTATATCCCAGGACTGCAGCTCCGAGATGCCCAGTTCGGCCGCCGCGAAGCTGCGCAGTTCAGCCAGTTCAGCCTCGGCGGCCGGGCGCGCGCGAGCGATCAGATCGTGCAGGAAATCGAGCACCGTTTGCGGTTCCTGCGCCATCTTGGTTTCCAGCGAGCGATGGGCTGCGCTGGCGAAGCCGAGCAGCGTCGAAGCCTCATGGCGGAGGTCGAGGATCTGCGCCATCCGGGTGCTGTTGTCGAAGCGTCCGGCGTCCGGGCCCTGGTCGGAAGCGCGGGTCTGGTAGGCGGTGTAGAGGGTCTTGCGCAAGTCGCGATCACTCGCGTGGGTCATCACGGCGAGATAGCTCGGCGCCTTCAGGGTCAACAGCCAGCCGGACAGATCGCGCTGCTCGGCCGCTTCACGCATGCCTGCCAGCGCGCTCTCGGGGATCCCGGCCAGCCGCTCGGGTGTCTCCAGGTGCAAGGTCCAGGCATCGCTGGCGTCGGAAACGGCCTGCTCGAACTCGGCCTGCAGCCGGGCCAGTTCGGTACTGATCGCTCGGAAGCGACTGCGGGCGGGTTCTTCCAGCGCGACCCCGCCGAGCCGGAAGTCGCGCAACGCATCGTTCAGCACCGCGCGCTCGGCGGCACTGCGCCCGGCCATCGCCGGCTGCGCGGAGACCTTCTCAAAGCGTTCGAACAGGCCCCGGTGCTGGGCCAACTCGGCCGAGTAGGCGGTGATCTGCTCGAGCGCGGCCAGATAGGCGCTGCGCAGCTCGGGCGTATCGACCACCGAATGCAGATGGGAAACCGGCGAGAACGCCCGCGCCAGACGGTCGGCGGCGGCCTCAAGCGGCCTGATGGCGGAATCGAAATCGGTAGCTGCGGGATCATCCAGCACGGCACTGACAGCCTGGCGATAGTCCGCCAGACAGCTGTCGATCGCGGAGCCGATCTGGGTCGGTCGCAGGGCCGGGAAATCCGGCAGCAGGCTATCGCGCAGCAGCGGATTCGTGTTTTCGCTCATGTTGATTCTCACCGGAGGAAGGGCTGAGGGTGTAGGGCCGGGCGAACTGGACTCCCAACGCATCAGTCTGGACGCCAGAGATGGGGGCCGGTTCTGCAACAGTCAAGCCGACCGCCATTCTTCCGCCTGGTTGATAGCGGTCTTGATAGCGGTCAACTCGTGCAAGTCCAGGATCGCTAGGCTGCAATCCAGTCTGCTCAGGAGCCGTTTCATGCCCGTCGATCTGTTTCGCAGCGCCAGCCACCGCTGCATCGCCTTCAATGATCTGGTGCGTGGCGATGACGGTGTCCAGGCCAACCAGTTCCTGATTCTTGATGGCGAGCAATCGGCCCTGATCGATCCAGGCGGCGCCTTGCTGTACACGCCGGTGTCGCTGGCCGTGGGCCGCTACATCCCTTTGACTACACTGACCTACATTCTCGCCAGCCACCAGGATCCAGACGTCATCGGATCGGTCGACCGTTGGCTGATGTACACCGGCGCGCGGGTGGTCTGCTCGCGTCTGTGGGGGCGCTTTGTGCCGCACAGCGTGCCGCACTACGTCAACACCGGTGGCCAGGACCGCTATCTGCTGCTGCCCGACGAGGGCCTGGACCTGCCCTTCGGCGACAGTCATATCCGGTGCCTGCCGGCGCACTTCCTGCACTCGGTCGGCAACTTCCAGTTCCATGATCCGACCAGCAAGATCCTGTTCTCTGGTGATCTGGGCGCGTCGATGGTCGACGAAATGAGTCCGGTCGAAAGCCTGGCCGACTTCCAGCGCCATCTGCCGACGATGGAGGGTTTCCATCGCCGCTACATGGCCGGCAACCGTGCCTGCAAGGCCTGGGCGATGCGCGCGCGGGGGCTGGAGATCGAGCAGATCGTGCCGCAGCACGGCCGGCCCATGCGCGGCCCGGCGATCGGTGCCTTCATCCAGTGGATCGAACAGCTGGAGTGCGGCCTGGACCTGCTTGACGGCTCCGGTGAGCTGCACATTGCCGCAAAGGCCGCTCGCGTCCAGGCCGAGCCCCGACGTGGCGCCAGCAGCCCGTTTGAGGGCCTGGGGCGCGGGGCGTAGGAGCGGTCCAGCCTGCTGGCGAAGCCCTTGCTTTGCGCGGTTGCTTTTCGCTCTTGCTCTTCGACCGCTCTACGCTGTCAACGCCTGTTGCCCGCTGGGCGGA
>DAIMJK010000251.1:0-2562 GCA_036722245.1 Lysobacterales bacterium | reverse complement strand
GCCGTGTTTGCCCGGGGGCCAGACGAGAACAGCAAGGGCAAACCTCTACACGCTGCGCACTCCCGACTCCCAACTCCCGACTTTTGCGCTGAGCGAGGCAGATGACGCTACCCAGTTTTGCCTCTTCTGTTACCGGAGTACCGCCTGCCTCAACGCTGGCAGCGGGCGCAGTAGTAGGTCGCACGCTGCCCCAGGACAGTGCGCCTGATGACCGCGCCGCAGCGGCGGCAGGGCTGCCCGGCGCGGTCGTAGACATCCAGCGAGTGGGCGAAATAGCCCGGCGTGCCTTCCGGGCGCAGATAGTCGCGCAGGGTCGTGCCGCCTTCGCTGATGGCCTGGGTCAGGACTGCCTGGACCGCCTCGACCAGTCGGCCGTAGCGGAGCAGCGAAACGCGACCGGCGGCACGACGCGGGTCGATGGCGGCGCGGTACAGCGCCTCGGCGGCATAGATGTTGCCGACCCCGACCACGGTGGCCTGGTCCATCAGGAACAGCTTGACCGCGGCGCGTCGACCGCGCGACAGGCGCCACAGCCAGGCGGCATCGAAAGCGCCACTCAGCGGTTCCGGGCCGAGTGACGCAAGCAGCTCATGGATCTGCCCGGCGGGCTGCCACAGCCAGCTCCCAAAGCGGCGCGGGTCGTGGTAGCGCAGCACCAGTGCGGGCTGCTCCGGTGGTCCTGGCTCCAGTACCAACTCGACGTGATCATGCAAACGCCGCGGTGTGGCCGGATCGTCCAGCCGCAAGGACCCGGACATGCCCAGATGGACGATCAGTGTCGCGCCGCTGTCGAGATGGAACAGCAGATACTTGGCGCGGCGCTGGATGTCGATGATGCGCCGGCCGGGCAGGTCGCTGCGCAACTGGGCGCTTACCGGCCAGCGCAGCTGCGGCTGGTGCACGCTCACTGTTTCGACCCGCTGACCTTGCAGATGCGGCAGCAGGCCGCGCCGGGTAGTCTCGACCTCAGGCAATTCGGGCACGCGCTCAGCCCCCGTCGAACTCGCTGATCAGCACCACGCTGGTGCGCGCATTGACGCCGCCGGGAGTGGTGGCCACCGGCGTGCTGCCGGCCAGTTCGACCGCATAGTAGCCCTGACAGCTGCGATCGACCTTGGGCTCGGCCTTGCGCCCGCCGAACACACTCTTGACCCCGCCCCAGGCGCGCTGGGCCACATTCGGATCGCGCACCGTGGTGACTACCACGCAGCTGTCGGTCCAGGCCAGAGCGCCGCTGGCCTGGACCCGGTCGGCATGGGCGAGCAACTCGTCCCGCCCGGGGACGCGATAGCTGCGCCCGCTGATCTCGCTCAGCCAGCTGGCGAGCGCCGCCGCATCGCGCCGACCCAGACAGCCCTGCACGCCGTCCGGTGCGGCCGGACAGGGCCGGTCGGCACGGCCACGCTCGGTGACGAAGCGCGCATACAGCGCCGGGTCTACCGCGCGGGCCATGATCGCCAGGCCGCTGCGCTCGGCATCCGGCCGACGCAGCAGCACCAGGTCGACCCCGGCCGGATCGACGAAGCGCTCGCCCTCGTCCGGCAGCGACTGGACCCGGTTGCGCAGGTCAGACAGTTCGTCACTGGGGCTGCTCAGGTGACTGTAGAGCCGCAGTGCGGTCTCGGCGCCACTGCGATCGAAGGCGATCAGTGCGTCCTCGAACTGGACCCGCAGCAGCTCGCCGATCCGTCCTTCGAGTGCCTGCACCGGTGCCAGGCTCGCGCCATCAAGCTGGCTGACCAGACGGTTCCAGGCCGGTAGTTCCGCTGCCAGCGCCTCCTGGTCGGCAACATCCAGTGCGGCGCCGACCGGCGTGGCAGCGGCTGCCAGCAGGCGCAGTCGCAGACTGTCCCAGACCTCCGGCCTGGGCGCCTCCACTGCCAGCAGCTGATCAAGCGCATTGGGCGTGCGCGGCTCTGTCAACGCGCCTTCGTTGATCAGGCGCTCGACCACTGCTGGGTCGAAGCGCTGCTGACCGGTCCACCAGAACAGTCCGAGGCTGAACATCACGGCAGCCGCGCCAGCCAGCAGCGCGGCGGCCGGCCGCAGCCAGCGCCGTCCCGATCCAAGCGGCACCGTCTCGCTGACCCGCGTGCCCAGTTCGCCGAGCGCCGCGCGCATGCTTGCGGCGTCTGCAAAGCGCTGAGCCGGATCGGCTGCCAGGGCGCGTTCGAAGAAGCGTTGCCAGCCGCGCAAGGGGGTCGGTAGCGGCGGCGGAGAGCCTTCCAGTTGTGCCAGGGCGACTGCGAGCGCATCGGGCCCGACGAACGGAGCGTGCCCGGCAAGCAGTTCATAGGCTACGACTGCCAGCGAGTACAGGTCCGAGCGCGCATCGACGATCAGACCGCGCGCCTGTTCCGGGCTCATGTAGCCGACGCTGCCGATGGTCAGTCCGGTCTCGGTCAGCCGCGAATGGCTGCGCCGCAGGGCCGCGCCGAAATCCGCCAGCATCGGCCGGCCGTCGCCATCGAAGAGAATGTTCTCGGGCTTGATGTCGCGATGGATGATGCCGGCATCATGCGCGTGGGCCAGCGCATCGAGCAGGGTATCGAGCAGGGCCAG
>DAIMJK010000250.1:0-5755 GCA_036722245.1 Lysobacterales bacterium | reverse complement strand
TTCGCTGACGCTGACGCTGTAGTCGCCGCCGCGGGCGAGTTGGGCGATGTGATACAGCGCGTCGCCGCGGTTGACGATCGGCAGCTTGCTCATGCCGATCACCAGTCCGCCGCGGCGGGCGTGGATGGGTTCGACCACTTCGCCGAAGGGATCGGTGATCACACCGAGGCGTTCGGCGTCGGCAATCGCCGTTCCCAGCCGCAAACGGCCCTGCAGGATGCCGCCGATCGGGGCGCGGACCCAGTAGCTTGACAGCGCCCGCGGTGGCAGCGCGATGTCCTTCAGCGGGCTGCGCCGCAACATGCCCAGATGACTCATGACCCGCAACACGCCACGCACGCCGGTGCGGATCGCGATCTCATGGAAGCGCAAGGCCGCGCCTGCCTCGTACAGCAACACCACGACACCAGCCTCGCGCGCGGCCTGCCGCAGCGAGCCATCGCGCAGGTTGGCGTGGACGACCACCGGGGCGGCGAAGATGCGGGCCAGCTCCAGCGTGGCCGGGTCGCTCAGGTCGGCGCGGATCTGTGGCAGGTTGGAGCGGTGGATCGCGGCCGAGTGCAAGTCGATCCCGTACTGGCTGCGGCGCACCACTTCGGTCATGAACAGATGCGCCAGCTGCGATGCCAGCGAGCCCTGTGAAGAGCCAGGGAAGACCCGGTTCAGATCGCGTCGGTCGGGCAGATAGCGCGAATGGCCGATGAAACCGAAGGCGTTGACGATCGGCACCGCCAGCAGCGTGCCCGCCATCCGCTTGAGCGCGGCAACCTTGAGCACCCGTCGCACCACTTCCACCCCGGTGATCTCGTCACCGTGGATGGCAGCGCTCAGGAACAGCGTGGGGCCGGAACGCCGGCCGTGCACCACATGCACCGGCAAGGTCACCGGGACATGGTTGGACAACACGCTCATCGGCAGCTCGATCGTGCGCCGCTCACCCGGCTGGAGTTGCTGCCCGCCGAATTCGAAAGCCGCTCTGGCCATGCCTGGGTCCTGCTAGTCCTGCTGGTCCAGTTCCTCATCGATGCGCGCCTTGCCCTCCATCACCTGACCCTCGACCGCCCTGGCCTTCTCCAGCGCAGCGTTCGGGGCCGGTGGGGGCGGCGGCGCGCTGTCACTGCAGGCAACCAGCAGCAGGGCAAGACCGATCAGTACCAGGCTCAACAGCAAACGCGACATCACAAGACTCCGGTGACTCGACTAGCGGTCTTCAGCTTAGCCGCAATCGGGCTGGGCCGACAGCTGCCGGAGGTGAGTGCGAATCGTACTGGTGTTTCGGGCATCTCTGGCGCAAGAGCAGTCGGCAGATGGGAGAGCCCTGAACCCTGAGCCCGTTCTCTTCTGGGCCCTGAGCGCTGAGCCGTTCTCTTCTGGGCCCTGGGCCCTGAGCCCTGGGCCCTGCTCTTCTGGGCCCTGCACTACTGACCCTCGGCCCTGCTCAGTCCCGCGCCGCCTCTCGCTCCAGCACCGCCACGGTGTCGTCGAACAGGCGCTGCGCCTCTTCCTGATCGGCGCCGATCGCGACCAGGCCGAGCTTGCCGAACTCGCTCAGCGCGCCGATCAGGTTGAAGACCACCCCGATCTGGCGGGTGTTGTCGAAATGCAGCCCGTGTTCGACCAGGATGTCGATCAGATCTTCGGGCACCAGGCGGCGGAATTCCGGGCGGACCAGATTGTCGCTGGCGACATAGCTGCGCGGCTGACCCAATGGAGTCAGGAACTCACCGACGGCTTCGTCGTAGCGACCGGCGGTGAGGAATTGCAGCATCTGGTAGGGCAGGGTCGTGCCGCCCTTGCGCAGGTTGATCTCGATCGCATAGTGACGCCAGCGGCCCTCTGCGCGGACGCTCAGGAAATCGATCGCCATCCGGCCCAGCACGCCCTCATCGCGCAGGACCTCGCCGATTCGCCGGCCAGCGTCCTTGAGCTCACGTCGGTAGACCGCATCAGCCGGGAAATGACTGCCCAGGAAGACTTGCTCGTCGCAGCCGCCAAGCACCTGATCGTGGGTGCTGATCAACTCCAGCTGGGTCAGCGGATTGATCCGCAGCTGCACGCTGGGGGAGCGCTTGGGGTCACCGGCGATGAAGGCTTCGATGATTCCGCCCATCTCGTTGAACTTGCGGTAATAGTCCTGCGCCGACAGGTCTTCAGCGACTGGGCGGGTGCGTTCCTCCAGGCTTTCTTCCAGCACCACGGCAAGATCCGGTCCTGCCTCCAGCTCGCGCAGATCGATCAGCGCATTGCCCTCACCTGAGAAGCCTTCCTCCAGCTTGACCACCGCACGCTGCAGCTCGGGCCGGCGGTTCTTCAGCGCCGCCAGCGCGGCGACTGCATCACTACGACTGCGCAGGTTCTCGGCACCGTCCGGCAGCTCGACGCCGGCGCGTCTGAAGGCCTCGCGCGAGCCGCTTTTGGTGCCCCAGTAACCAAGCGCCGGATCGCAGGCGTACAGCGGAATACCCAGCCGCACCGCAAGCGAGACTTCCGCTGTGCTCGCGTTGAAACAGGACAAATGGGCGGTGGACGGATCCCCGGCCGCCTCGCGGATCCGCTGCAGCAGCCGCGGTCGCTCCAACAGCTTCTCGGTGAGCGAGCGGGCCGAGCCGTCGTAGGTGCTGAGCAGACGCAGCCGCTTGCGCGCATGGCCGCCTGGAATGCCGGTGAGCAGATTCAGGTAGTAGTCAACGATCGCTGGCGCCAGCGGCTGACTGGTCACGAAGACCACCCGGGTGCGCGGCAGACGCAGCAGCATCAGCATCGACAGCAGACGTTCTTCGTAATGACGTACACCACTGACCCGCGCCAGCGTCTCGGCGTCCAGACTCAAGCCCGGCACCACCACGACCGTGCGCTCGGCCGCCGGGTCGCCAAAGACCTCCCGGAACAACACCGGCAGCCGCGCCTGCAGCGCCTGAAACAGCGCCCGCTCCTCACTGCTGCCGCGAACTGGCCAGAGCGCTTCAGTCATGGGCCGGAGTGTAGCTGACGCGCTTGGGGCTTGGGGTTGAGAACTGAGGGATCAGGGTGCGAAGTCGAGCGCCAAGACGGAAGACCGAAAACGTTGCCACTCGCGTTCCCTCGTATTTCCACGCAGTCGTTGCCAGAGAGTCCTCAACCGCGCCCTCAGGCTTCCTCGGACCGGCAAAGCTTTCGACGCATGGTCCGAACTGCGTCCGAGAACCACCTCGAATGCCTGCCCTTGGTCATGACGTGCATCCCAGAGCAAGACCTTCAGTCCGCATTGCGCGCCGATGAGCTCGAACCAGGTCCGAGACAAATAACTGATGTGGCCCGGGACGTGCAGATAGGGGTAGTTCAGCCAGGCATCGACCGACTGCCCTGGTTCCCAGCCGGTTGGCCGATAGGGTGCGGTGATGAAGAGCCTGCCGTTGATTTGCAACAGTGAGGCCAGCTGCCTGAGTATGGCCGCCGGGTCGACCAGATGCTCAATCACGTGAGTCAGCGAAATGAGCCGGTAACGGCGCTCCGGGTCGAGTCGGGCGAGATCGCCGATACGGTAGTCATCGACCCAGGGGCAGACGTCGACGCACTCGCGTGTCACATCCTGCGCCACCGTGATCACCGCCGGTTCGCGTTGCTTCACGGCCCGTGAAACCCAAGCCAGGCCAGCGCCAACCTCCAGGCTCGCTTCGTCGGCCGTCGGCGTGATCTGGTAGATGTCCAGGCAGCCACCGTAGTACGCGAGGTGTTCAGCGACGCGCTGAGGCTCGTTGTACGTGGGATCGTCGACGAACTGAATGCATTCCTCGTACATCAATCGCAGGTCGTCGGGAGTGGGCGTGGGCAGCAAGCGGACGGCTTCGCATACCGGGCAGAAGTCCAGACGGTACTCACTGCTGCTGAAGCGGCCGCCCTGCGTCTGGGGAACCGGTCCGATGGTTCGCAGAGCTTCGCGGGACTGGCCGCAGGCCTGACAACTGCTGATCATCGTGGGGGAACCATTTCGTCCATGAGCTCTGAAGGATAGGAGATCCGGCTTGCCCAAGGTAACCAAGAGCTGTGCTGTCAAGCGCTCGCAGACGCGCGCCCGCCAGGTGGGCGGTCGTGTGCCACCAGGCGGCGTCGTTGCCGATCGGTCCGACCGCTTGCAACGCGTCGAGCGCGCGATAGGCGGCGTCTTGCTGCTGCTGGCCGGTACTGCTGTCGGCCAGGCTTGCCCACAGATAAGCCGTGCGGCGAACATCGGCAGCGTCCCCGGCACCTGAGCCGAGCAATCGCAAGGCATGGCCCAGCGCGATGTGGGCCGATTCCGCGTCGCCTCGCAGGTCGGCGCCGGCATTGGGGACGCCGACGGCGCGATCAAGCAGCGCAGTCAGCAGGGCGACGGCGCAAAGGCTGCAAGTGGGCAAACACGCAAGCGCTGGCCGGCACGAGGGTGCGAGTGAACGTGATGTGGGATGGATCCAAGGGCCGAGGGCCCAGTCCAAACCGGTTCGGTCCGTATCAGATACCCGCTCAGACCAGTCTGCTTCTGCACCGAGGCGGCTCCTGCCCTGCTCGGCCCTGGGCCCTGAGCCCTGAACGCCATGCAGCTAGTCTGAATCTCAAAAGCCGACTTGCACACGTCAATGCCACATTCATCCTTTCATCCGGACAAAGAGATATACTGCCCGCCCTGAGCTGGGATCGTGGCCTCCCGCGGCCCGCCTGGCACCCCGGATTTTCCAAGGAGCGACCGATGCACGCGCAGACAAAGCCTTTAGAAATCAATGATTACAAGGTCCGTGACCTGAGCCTGGCCGATTTGGGTCGGCGCAAGATCACGGTGGCCGAACACGAGATGCCCGGCTTGATGTCGATCCGGCGCAAGCACGCCGCGGACAAGCCGCTGAAGGACGTGCGCATCACCGGCTCGCTCCACATGACCACCGAGACCGCGGTCCTGATCGAGACGCTGGTCGATCTGGGTGCGGATGTACGTTGGGCCTCGTGCAATATTTTCTCGACCCAGGACGAGGCCGCCGCGGCGATCGCCGTGACCGGCACGCCGGTGTTTGCCTGGAAAGGCGAGACGCTGGAAGAGTACTGGGACTGCACCCTGGCCGCGCTGAGCTTCGGTGGCGGTGAGCAAGGCCCGGAAATGGTCGTCGATGACGGTGGCGACGTGACCTTGCTGATCCACAAGGGCTACCAGCTGGAACTGGGCGACAAGTGGGTCGATACGCCCAGCGAGAGCGAAGAGGAAGCGGTCATCAAGCGCTTGCTCAAGCGCGTCGCGGCCGAACGCCCGGGCTATTGGCACAAGGTCGTCAAGGGCTGGCGCGGTGTCTCCGAAGAGACCACCACCGGCGTCAACCGGCTGTATCAGATGAAAGCTCTCGGCCAGTTGCTGGTGCCGGCGATCAACGTCAACGACTCGGTCACCAAGAGCAAGTTCGACAATCTCTACGGCTGCCGCGAGTCGCTTGCCGACGGCATCAAGCGCGCCACCGACGTGATGGTCGCCGGCAAGGTGGCGGTGATCTGCGGCTATGGCGACGTCGGCAAGGGCTCGGCCCGCTCGCTGCGTGGTCTGGGTGCGCGCGTGATCGTGACCGAGATCGATCCGATCTGCGCGTTGCAGGCAGCGATGGAAGGCTTCGAAGTCACCACCATCGAGGACACCCTCGGCCGCGGCGACATCTATGTCACCACCACCGGCAACAAGGACATCATCACGCTTGAGCACATGGCGGCGATGAAGGACCAGGCGATCGTCTGCAACATCGGCCACTTCGACAACGAGATCCAG
>DAIMJK010000249.1:4232-5778 GCA_036722245.1 Lysobacterales bacterium | reverse complement strand
CGTCCCCACCCCCGAACCTGAGGCATACTTGACCGTCCCAGCCGATCCGCGATGACCATGCTCCGTTCGATCCCGCTGCTGCTGACGCTGTTGCTCATGACGTTGCCCGTGCACGCCCGTGATCCGCATTCCTTCGCCAATCCGGACCAGGTCCGGGTGACTCATCTGACTCTGGATCTGGTGGTAGATTTCGAGCGTGAGCAGTTGCGCGGTTTTGCGGATCTGACACTGGACTGGCGCCAGTCCGACGCGCGCACGCTGGTGCTGGACAGCCGTGATTTGTCGATCGGTCAGATCTGGGTCACTGGCAGCGACGGCCCCTGGCGCGCAGCGCATTGGGCGCTGGCTGAGCCGGACCCTCTGTTTGGTCAGGCGCTGACCATCGAGCTGCCAGGTCAGCCGGCGCGAATCCGGATCGAATACCACACCGCGCCGTCCGCCAGTGGCCTGCAGTGGCTGGCGCCGGAACTGACCGCGAGCGGCCGCCAGCCGTTCCTGTTCAGCCAGTCGCAGGCAATCCATGCCCGCTCCTGGATCCCGATCCAGGACGCGCCGGCGGTGCGCTTCACCTACGATGCCCAGATCCGCACGCCCGCTGGCGTGCTGGCCCGGATGAGTGCGGCCAACGATCCGAATGACGCGGCCAATGGCCACTATCGCTTCTCGATGACCCAGCCGATTCCCTCCTATCTGCTCGCGATTGCAGTCGGCGAGCTGGAGTTCCGCTCCCTCGGTGCGCGCAGCGGCATCTATGCCGAGCCGGCGCTGATCGAGGCGGCGGCACACGAGTTCGCCGACACCGAAGCGATGATCGAGGTCAGCGAGTCGCTCTATGGTCCCTATCGCTGGGGCCGCTATGACCTGCTGGTGCTGCCGGCCTCGTTTCCCTTCGGTGGGATGGAGAATCCGCGCCTGACGTTCCTGACCCCGACCGTGATTGCCGGCGACCGCTCGCTGGTGGCGCTGATCGCACACGAACTGGCCCATTCCTGGTCCGGCAACCTGGTCACGAATGTCGACTGGAACCACTTCTGGCTCAACGAGGGCTTCACCAGCTACGTCGAGAATCGCATCGTCGAGGCGCTCTACGGCAAGCGCCGGGCCGACATGGAGCGGGTGCTGTCGCAGCGCTCGCTGAATCAGGAGCTGGCCGAACTGCCGCCGCTGGACCAGCATCTGGTGCTCGACCTGCACGGTCGCGATCCCGACGACGGCATGAGCGCGGTCGCCTACGACAAGGGCCACTGGCTGCTGCACACGCTGGAGCAGCGTTTCGGGCGCGAGCTGTTCGATCCCTTCCTGCGCAACTGGTTCGACCGCGGTGCCTTCGCCAGTGTCGATACCGATGACTTCGTCCGCTTCCTGCGCACCGAGCTGATGGAGCCGCACCCGGGCCGCTTCAGCGTCGAGGAATTGAACGCCTGGCTGTATCAACCGGGCGTGCCCGCGCACGCCATCGCAACGCGCTCGGAGGCTTTCGAGGCGGTCGACACGCAGCGCGAGCAGTGGCTGGCCGGCACCCTGGCGGTGGACGCGATCGAAGTGG
>DAIMJK010000249.1:0-4222 GCA_036722245.1 Lysobacterales bacterium | reverse complement strand
AGGAATGGTTGCGCTTCCTCGACGGCCTGCCGGACGACCTGGACGGCACCCGACTCGAGCAGCTCGACCAGCGCTTCCAGCTCACCGGCACCGGCAATTCTGAAGTGGCCTTTTTGTGGTACACCAAGGCGATTCGCGCTGGCCATGCGGCGATCCGGCCAAGCCTCAACGCGTTCCTGGTCGCCATCGGTCGGCGCAAGTTTGTGCTGCCGCTGTACCAGGAGCTGGCCAAACGGGGCGAGCCCGAACTGGAGTTTGCGCGCAGCGTCTACGCCCAGGCCCGCCCTGGCTATCACCCGATCACCCGCGCCAGCGTCGATCCGGTGCTGCAGCGATGACCCTGCTTGGAATCGGCCTGATCGCCGCGATCCTGTGCGCCATCCACGCGGTGCGTACCGGCCGGACGATGCCGTGGTTGTGGATCCTGATCTTTGCCCAGGGCCTGGGTGCAATCATCTATATCGCGACCCAGATCGTGCCCGAGTACTTCGGCAGCTACAGCGGCCGCCGCCTGGGCCGCAAGGTGGTCGATACGATCAATCCCACCCGCGAGCGCAAGCGCATCGAAACCGAACTGCTGCGCGCCGACACGCTGGAGAATCGCCGCCGACTGGCCGAGGAGTGCCTCAGGCTGGGCGACTACGAGTATGCCGAGATGCTGTTTGCCGACGGCATGAAGGGCATCTACGCCGATGATCCAGTGCTGCTTTACGGGCTGGCGCGGGCCCAGCTCGAGCAGGCCAAGGGTGCCGAGGCGATGGTCACGCTGGGGCAGCACGACGCCGCCGATGCCGGCCATCGGCGTGACGAGACCGCACTGATGCGCGCCCGCGCGCTGGAACTGACCGGGCAACTGGAGGAGGCGCTGGCCGCCTATGTCGAGGTCGAAGACCGTATTCCGGGCGAAGAGGGGCGGGTACGGCATGGGCTGCTGTTGCAGAAACTCGGCCGCGACGAGGCCGCCAGGGCGCGCCTGAGCAGTCTGATCGAACGGGCCGAACTTCAGCCGAAGTACTACCGCCGCGAACAGGCCGACTGGCTGGCACAGGCGCGCGCGGCGCTGAAGCAGTTGCAGAGCCAGGGCTAGCCCGGATGGCCAAGCTGTATTTCTACTATTCGGCGATGAATGCCGGCAAGACGACGACGCTGCTGCAGTCGGCCCACAACTACCACGAGCGCGGCATGCGCACGCTGATCCTGACCCCGATGCTGGATGTTCGCTTCGGGGCCGGCAAGGTGCGCTCGCGCATCGGGTTGGAGGCCAATGGCCACATCTTCCAGCGTGACGAGGATCTGCTGCAGATCGTCCGCGCCGATGTCGAGGCGCTCGGCCCGGCCCACTGCGTGCTGGTCGACGAGGCGCAGTTCCTGAGCAAGCCGCAGGTCTGGCAGCTCAGCGAGGTGGTCGACCGCCTGCACATCCCGGTGCTGGCTTACGGCTTGCGCACCGATTTCCAGGGCGAGCTGTTCGAGGGCAGCCAGTATCTGCTGGCCTGGGCGGACGAGCTCAACGAGATCAAGACCATCTGCCACACCGGCAAGAAGGCGACGATGGTGGTACGAGTCGACGATCAAGGGCGCGCGGTCACCGCCGGCGCACAGGTCGAGATCGGCGGCAATGAGCGCTATGTTTCAGTCAGCCGCGATGAATTCAAGCGCATCTTCGAAGGCGATGGCCGGATCCCGTTGAAACAGCCGCAGCTGTTTGGGGAGTGATTGTGCGTGCCGTAGTCTGGTCGGGGGGCGATCATTGCTGAGTCATCTGAGCAGTTCCAGTGGCCCGTTCCAGTAGCCAGTAGAGAGCAGCGACACAGCGACTTGGCGCCGCGGGCTGAATGGAACCCCGAGTTGCACTCGGGCGGTCGCGTGGCGCGACGCCTATGGGTCTGCGATCGAACAGTGCCAGGCATTTATCCCCAACGCGTCACTCGCTTTGTTGCCCGAGTGCAACTCGGGGTTCGGTTACGCGCCTTGTTGCCCGAGTCCAACTCGGGGTTCCGTTACGCGCCATGTTGCCCGAGTCCAACTCGGGGTTCCGTTTCGCGCCTTGTTGCCCGAGTGCAACTCGGGGTTCGGTTACGCGCCTTGTTGCCCGAGTCCAACTCGGGGTTCCGTTACGCGCCATGTTGCCCGAGTCCAACTCGGGGTTCCGTTTCGCGCCTTGTTGCCCGAGTGCAACTCGGGGTTCGGTTACGCGCCTTGTTGCCCGAGTACAACTCGGGGTTCCGTTATACGGCCGCGCCGTCGAGTTCCCAGTCTGCGCTTGGCGTGGGCCACGGGGACGAGGCATAGTAGACGCTGATCCCAGGAGGACCGATCGCAATGAGTCTGAAAGGCAGCAAGACCGAAGAGAATCTGAAGGCCGCATTTGCCGGTGAGTCACAGGCCAACCGGCGCTATCTGTACTTCGCCCAGAAGGCTGACGTGGAAGGCTACAACGACGTGGCGGCGGTATTTCGCTCCACTGCCGAAGGTGAGACCGGCCACGCCCATGGCCATCTGGAGTATCTGGAGCAATGCGGCGATCCGGCCACCGGTCTGCCCTTTGGCGACACCCGGCGCAACCTCGAAACGGCGATCGCCGGTGAGACCCACGAGTACACCGACATGTATCCGGGCATGGCCAGGTCAGCGCGCGACGAAGGCTTCGATGAGGTCGCCGACTGGTTTGAGACGCTGGCCAAGGCCGAGCGCTCGCATGCCAACCGCTTCACGAAGGCATTGAACGAGCTCGACTGACTACCTGCAGCGGCCCCAGTGGCAGCGCCCGGCCCTACGGAGTGACATCGATGAGCAGCACGCCAGCGGGCGCCCGCGAAGGCAGCCTCGACGCTCCGACGCGGCATCCGATCGACTGGAAGTCGGCCGACTTCCAGGACGAGTCCAGTCTGGTGGCCGAACTGGAACGGGTGTTCGACATCTGTCACGGCTGCCGCCGCTGCGTCAGCCTGTGCCAGAGCTTCCCGACCCTGTTCGATCTGGTCGACGAATCGGCCTCAATGGAGGTCGACGGGGTCGCCAAGGCGGACTACTGGAAGGTCGTCGACCAGTGCTATCTGTGTGATCTGTGCTACCAGACCAAATGCCCCTACGTGCCGCCGCACGAATGGAACGTCGATTTTCCGCATCTGATGCTGCGGGCCAAGGCGATCCAGCACCGCAAGGGTGAGGTGAGCACAGCGCGCAAGCTGCTCGCCAGCACCACCGCGGTGGGCAAGCTGGCGAGCTTGCCGCTGGTGGTGCAGACGGTCAACGCGGCCAATCGCAACCCCGCCATGCGTGGCCTGCTGGAGCAGATCCTGGGGGTCGATCGGCGCGCGGCGGTGCCGCAGTATCACAACAATACCGCGAGCAAGCGCTTGCGCGATCAGCCGGCCGTTGGCAGCCCGCAGGCCGCGGGACCGACCCGCGGCAAGGTGGCGGTGTTCGTGACCTGCTACGGCGAGTACAACCGACCTCAGATCGTCGAGGATCTGGTCGCGGTGCTGCGCCACAACCGGATTCCAACCCAGATCATCAGCGCCACCGGCTGCTGCGGCATGCCGAAGATGGAGTTGGGCGATCTTGCCGCGGTGGAGCGCTTTCTTCAGCGCAATCTGCCGATCCTGACGCAACTGGTGGACGAGGGTTTCGACCTGACCGCACCGATTCCGTCCTGCGTGCTGATGTTCAAGCAGGAACTGCCGCTGCTGTTTGCGGACAATCCGGATCTGCCGAAGGTGCAGGCGGCGTTTTTCGATCCCTTCGAATACCTGATGCAGCGCCACAAGGCGGGCCTGCTCAACACCGAATTCCCGCACACCCTGGGCACGATCAGCTATCACGTGCCCTGCCATCAGCGAGTACAGAAGATCGGCCCCAAAACCCGCGACCTGCTGGCACTGGTGCCCGGCACCGAGCTGGACATGATCGAGCGCTGCTCCGGCCACGACGGCACCTACGGTGTGCGCCACGAGACCTATGATCACGCCCTCAAGATCCTCAAACCGGTGCTTGACCGGGTCAACCGGAAGGACCCCGATCACGTCGCCAGCGACTGCCCGATGGCCGCCGAGCACATCGCCCACAACCTCGGCGGCGATCGCCAGGCAGAGCATCCGATTTCGTTGTTGCGGAGGGCGTATGGGATCTAGCCGTGGGCGCTGGCTGAACCTGGAAAGGAGGAACCAGGGCACAGGGCCCAGGGCCCAGAAAAGCGGCCGGTCACCTGGGAACTCTGGGT
>DAIMJK010000248.1:0-5780 GCA_036722245.1 Lysobacterales bacterium | reverse complement strand
GGAGGGCTCGGTGGGCGTGCTCTGGGACATGCTCTGAATCTGGACTGCGGAAGGTTGGAGGATCGCAGGCAAGGTGGCGGCTGGCAAAGTCGGGACGGTCGGGGTCGGGGTCGGGGTAGGAATCGGAATCGGAATCAAGGACAAGACACGAACGACTTGTCGTGTACCGCGCAGCCATCAAGTACGTCGACTGGGCTTGTTGCTGTGCTTGAGCGGATCGCGGCCATGCTGACGAAGCTAGGGCGGCGTGGTAGCACGGTTCGCGAAGAGCCGGGGTACGCCGGGTAGCGGATCGATTCCGACCCCGACCCCGACCCCGACTTCACTTGGCCGCAGCTATTCTGGGCCCTGTGCCCTGTGCCCTGTGCCCTGTGCCCTGGGCCCTTGCCCGATGCGGTTCGCGGAGCTCACCGACATCCCGCGCGCACTGCTGCCTGTAGTGACACCCCAAGCCCTCAGTCCTCGCTCTTAGTGACCAACGTCACTACCATTTCTCACCATGAGCGCCTAGATTTTGCGCATTCCAACCGGCTGGAGAGCCATCGTGATGAAGTCTGCCCTCGCTCTGTCCTGCGCTCTGCTGTGTCTTGTCGCCATACCAGCATGGGCCGAGCCCAGTGTCGATGAACTGGTCGAGAAATATCAGGAGGCGCGCGGCGGCGCCGATGCCTGGAAGGCGCTGAAGACCGCCCGCATGAACGGCAACATGACGATGGGGCCGATGGAAGCGCCATTCCGGCTCGAGTATGCGCGAGATAACAAGGTCCGGATGGAGTTTGACCTGCAAGGCATGACCGCGATCCAGGCCTATGACGGCAAGACCGGTTGGGCAGTGATGCCCTTCCTGGGCAAGCTTGATGCCGAGCCGATGGCCGAGGATCAGCTCAAGACCATCAAGGAGATGGCCGACATCGACGGTCCGCTGGTGGATTACAAGGCGAAGGGCCACAAGGTCGAGATGGCCGGCGCCGAGGCGATCGAGGGCACTGACGCCTACAAGTTGCAGATCACCAAGGCCAATGGCGATGAGGAAACCTGGTGGCTGGACGCCGAGTACTACCTGCCGATCAAGACCGCATCGAAAGTCCAGCAGATGGGTCAGACGCTGGAGGTCTCCACCACCTTGGGTGACTACAAGGAAATCGATGGCCTGATCTTCCCATTCTCGATCTCCAGTTCGACCCCGATGGGCACGCAGACGATCACCATCGAGACCATCGAGACCGGTCCGGCGCTGGCCGACGATCGATTCAGCATGCCGGAGGCCGCGCCCGCCGCGCCCGCCGCCACGGAAGGCTGATTGCCATGCATGCCGGCCGCCGAATCACCCTGACCCTGCTGTGCCTCGGGCTTGCGCTGGATGTCAGCGCGGCCGACGTGCCCTATGACTCCGACCTCTTCGGCGGGATGCGCGCCCGCGCGATCGGTCCGGCCGTGATGAGTGGCCGGATCGCCAGCATCGATGCCAGCCAGTCCGATCCGCTGCAGATCTTCGTCGGAACCGCCAGCGGTGGTGTCTGGCGCTCGGTCGATGGCGGGATCAGCTTCAAGCCGGTCTTCGACGAGCATGTGCAGTCGATAGGCGCGCTGCGGATCGACCCGCAGGACGACAAGGTGATCTGGGTCGGCACCGGCGAGAGTCGAGTCCGCAACAGCGTCAGCGTCGGCGATGGCGTCTATGTCAGCCGCGACGGCGGCGACAGCTTCAAGCGGGTCGGCCTGGAGCGCACCGAGCGCGTGGCCGAGTTGCTGGTCGATCCGACCGACGGCAACACGGTCTATGTCTGCGCGACCGGCGGCGCCTGGAGTGCCAATCCCGAGCGTGGCGTATTCCGTTCGCGCGACGGCGGAACCAGCTGGCAGTTGGTGCTGCATGTGGACTCCGATACCGGCTGTTCGGACCTCGCGTTCGACGAAAGCAATCCGAAGCTGCTGTACGCCGGCATGTGGCAATACCGCCGTTATCCGGACTACTTCCATTCCGGTGGCCCGGGCAGCGGCCTGTACCGCAGCAGCGACGGCGGTGACACATGGAACGAGTTGACCGTGGGTTTGCCGCCGGGCGACAAGGGTCGGATCTCGGTCGCGCTGGCGCCGAGCAAGCCCGAAGTCGTCTATGCGCTGGTCGAGGCGAAGAAGACCGCGCTGTACCGCTCCGACGACGCCGGCCAGAGCTTCGTCGAGGTCAACAGTTCGTCCAATATCCAGCTGCGGCCGTTCTATTTCGGCGAGATCAAGGTGGATCCGATCGATCCGGACCGCATCTATCGCGCCGGCTTCACCACCACCATCAGCGAAGATGGCGGCAGGACCTTCTCGGCAATGAGTTTTGCCAGCGGTGTGCATCCGGATCACCACGCGCTCTGGATCGACCCGCGCAATCCGCAGTTCGTGCTGCTGGGCACCGACGGTGGCGTGTACGCCAGCTATGACCGCGGCGGCCACTGGCGCTTTGTCGGCAGCCTGCCGGTGAGTCAGTTCTATCATGTCAGTGCCGACATGCAGCAACCCTATCTGGTCTACGGCGGGCTGCAGGACAACGGTTCCTGGGTCGGTCCCTCCCGTGCCGGCGGTACCATACGCAATCGCGACTGGCACAGCGTGGGTTTTGGCGATGGCTTCTGGACCTTTGCCGACCCGCAGGATCCACTCACGGTGTATTCCGAGTATCAGGGCGGCCAACTGATGCGGATCGACCGGCGCCTGAACGAGGTCAAGCGGATCGCCCCGGTGGCGGACGCGAAATCGGACGAGTTGCGCTTCAACTGGAACACCCCGCTGCACCTGTCGCCGACCCGGCCGGGCGTGCTCTATTACGGTTCGCAGTATCTGCATCGTTCCGACGATCGCGGCGAGAGCTGGACCCGGATCTCGCCCGATCTGAGCACCAACGATCCCAAACGCCAGCGTCAGGCGATGTCCGGCGGTTTGTCACGCGACAACTCGACCGCCGAGAACAACACCACGATCTACACCATCGCCGAATCACCGCTCGATCCGCAGCTACTGTGGGTCGGTACCGATGACGGCCTGGTGCACCTGAGCCGCGATGGCGGCGGTCGCTGGGAGAACCAGAGCAAGCGCTTCGACGGCGTACCCGAGGGCACCTGGGTGTCGCGTATCGAGGCCAGTCCGCACGCCACCGGCACTGCTTTCGTCACTTTCGACGGCCATCGGACCGGCGACTTCGAGACCTATCTGTATCGCACCGACGACTACGGCAAGCGCTGGCAGCGCATCGATACCAGTACGGTCGAAAGCTATGCCTGGGTCATCGAGCAGGATCCGGTCGATCCGGAACTGCTGTTCCTGGGCACCGAGTTTGGCCTGTGGATCAGCATCGACAGCGGCGCGCACTGGGCCCGCTTCAAGGAGAACCTGCCGAAGGTCGCGGTGCACGACCTGGTGATCCATCCGCGCGAGCACGATCTGATCATCGGTACCCACGGGCGCGGCGTCTACATCATCGACGACCTGACGCCGCTGCGCGGGCTGGATCCAGCCAGCCTGGAGCAGGATCTGGTTCTGTTGCCGAGCCGACCGGGTCAGATGATGTCCGGTGGCGCGTTGCAGGAGTTCGCCGCCGACGACGAGTTCAAGGGCGAAACGCTGGCCGAGGCGGCGACCATCGCCTTCTATCAGAAGAAGCGGCACCTGTTCGGCGATCTCAAACTGAAGATTTATGACGACCAGGGCGCGGAGATCGCCAGCCTGCCGGTGGACAAGCGCCGGGGCATCGTGCGGGTCGCCTGGCCGATCCGCCTCAAGGCACCGAAGTTCCCGCCGTCAACCCAGTTGGTGCCGGGTTTCGTCGGCCCGCGCGTACCGGAAGGGGAGTATCGCTTTGAGCTGGTCAAGGGCAAGCAGGTGGTGGAAGGTACGGTCAGCGTTGAGCCCGACCCGCGCAGTCCACACAGTGCCGAAGATCGGGCTGCCCAGCAGCAGATTGCGATGGCGGTGTACGGCGAACTGTCCGACCTGACGTTCCTGTCCGAGCAGGTCACCGACCTGCGCGATCAGGCACTGCGCGCCGCCGAGGTCCTGGGCTCGCGTCCGGGTCGGGAAGCAAGCAAGCTGGCCGATGAACTCGACAGCCTGCGCCGCAGCCTTGCCGCATCAGACACCGACGGCGGCTTCGTGTCCGGCGAAATCCAGTTGCGCGAGCGCTACGGCAACTACTACGGCGAGATCACCGGCTTCGACGGTCGTCCCAGCAACACCCAGTTCGATCGCCACGGCCAGTTGCAGGCCGAACTGGCGGCCGCACAGACACGGATGGAGCAGTTGCTGGCGCGCGAACTAGCGCCGCTGAACAAGCAACTGGAGCAGCGCGAACTGCCGCTGCTGAACCCACTCCAGCGTAGCGACTGGGACGCCGCCGACGGCGGTGCCAGCCGCGCGGTGGTCGTCGGCAACAAGACCGCGCGGAATCTGGCCGGGTTCTGGGCCGCGATAGGGCTGCGGCAGGCGAGGTGATTGAGAGCAAGGGCCCAGGGCTCAGGGCCCTGGGCCCAGAAGATCATGGTCCCGGGCTCAGTTCGAGCTGAGCCAACGATTGGGTGGACTGCACGGGCCGCTCAAATTCTGGGGTGGGAACTGGGACCAGAAAGCATCCCAAGCTGTCCAAAGTCGAGTCGTGAATCTTTTCGGAGGACCATACAGTGACAAACAGTGCCTCTCGAATCCTCGTCCTTTTCGGGTTTCTGCTGGTGGCGTGTGCGGATGCCATGGCGATTTCGACGGATGAATGCAAAGCCCACTACGACAGGCTTCTTGAGATTTCCAGTGCGGATGAGGTTGGGAAGATCATCGAGGATCGGCTCATGGCCGCCCAGGTCGCATTTCAGGAAAGCTACGACAACAGTGACAACATCGATACGGAATGTCGGTTGCTGCAGTTTCGTTCGCTGGGCGTTGTCGATTTTTACGCGCGTAGCGAGACAAGCTTGACCATGCTCCGAAGCGCGCTGTCCGATATCGAGGCGCTGGGGGTGGCCAGTGAGCAGGATCGGGTCGACTTTTTCAAGGCACTGGTTGGTCATCGCCGATTCGACGAGGCCCGGGCATTCAAGTTGAAGCATGCGACGCTTGAAGTAGAACGCATTCCTGATATTGCAGAAAATGATGTTGACAAGCCCGCCGCTTATCGAATAGCCGATGCGTCTGGTGATCGACTTGTCCCGGTGTCGTTTGAGCTGGACAAGATTCGGCTGGTCGCCGTGGTGCATCCACTATGCGGATTCTCAAAGCGGGCACTCACAGCCATTGCCACCGCGCAACCAGGTATCGCGTCCGGTGGTGCAGTATATCTCGCGCCCGTTGCTCCGATGCTTTTTTTGAGCGCGTTGATCGAATGGAATGTTGCCAATGATTCCGTCGAAATTGTTCTGGCGAACACCCGTGAAGATTGGCCGTTCATCGACAGTTGGGGGACCCCGAGCTTCTACATTCTCAAGGACGGGCAGGTGACGGCGACATTGATCGGCTGGCCGGATGACTCGCAACTGGAAAAGCTGAACCGCATGATCGACAGTGCGGACTGAGGGCGCGGTGTAGTCTGCGCGGCAGCAGAAGTCGGGATGCCCACCAAACTCGCCACCGGCTCACACCGTCAGGCCGGCAGTTCGACGTCGTGCGCCAGGCGGATGGCGAGTTCAACCTGATCGAGTGGAATCGTGCTGCTGGTGTCCGAGTTAGAGTACCGCGATGCTAGTACTGGTACGAAGCCGCCGCCTGACCCAGTCGTGCTCGTACGCGCACACTCAGCTCTTCTGGGCCCA
>DAIMJK010000247.1:0-5802 GCA_036722245.1 Lysobacterales bacterium | reverse complement strand
GTCTTCGACCGTAACGCAGGCACCCACCGCAGCTGCGCTGCTGGCCCACCACAGCCCCGGGGAAAAGCAGGGGGAATTGCGAGGGATCATGTAGCTTTCTTCGCCGCGGCCTTCGACTTCCACCGCCTGGGTGCAGCCATCGTCGAAGCGCAGCAGCGCCTTGGCACCGTCACGAACGACAACTTCCTGATCGACGCGCAGGCGGGTGCCGGGGCGTATGGGTTCCAGCACACCCAACTCGTTGCGCGCCAGGACGTCGCCCTGTGAACGCTCCAGCGCGGCAGCGAACTCGTTGTAGTCTTCTTCGATCGATTGCGAGCGGAGCATCAGCGCGGCGCCGGCCGCCAGACCAACGGCCGCAAGGGCGCGGGCATTGCTCGAACTGCTGACGTGCGCTCCACCACAGGCAACGCCGGCTGCTGCCGGGGCTGCCCACCAAAGCGCCCTGCAGGGAGAGCGGCGCGGGACGGTGTAGACCTCGGCCACGTCGAGCAGCAGGTCACAACTGTCGTTGAACACGATGATTGCGCGGGCGCCCTCGGTGACCAGCACTTCCTGAGCAACACGCACCTTCTGGCCCTCGAAAGCGGGCACCGACTCCTCACCGACCTTCAGCAGCACCAGTCCCTCGAGGTCCTGCAGCGTGCCGACGATCTCGTCCTCGCTGTTGGCCGAGCCATCCTGTGCAATGCACAGCATTGGCCACAGCAGCAGAGCGACAGCCACCAACAGCCTGGCTTTGGACGACTTGTGCATTGATTGGACCCCACCCTGCTTTTGGCAACACTCCAGCACTAGCCTATACACAAGCGCACTGGGACTCAAGTCCAAGTTTCTGATCTGACGACTTCATCGGGTGAGGGAAGGGGCAATCGCAAAACGCTGCCGCTGGTGCCAAGAAGGCGGGCGCAAAGCCTATTGCGAAACGCTGAAGTTCATTCAATGCCGAAATGATCGAATCTTTACAATCGCAGTGACCGCCGAATCTGCAAGTCCGCAAAGGCCGCATCACCGTTTAGCTGTTGTTCAGCGGCTATCCGCGCCGGTATCTCAAGCACCAGCCACTGCGCACCACAGTCAGTTTCCGGGACGCGGAACTCCATCCGCCATGGCTGCCAGGCCTGCGTGCCGAGAAAGTTCTGCGTGCTGGCCAGGTTCGGAGCTGTAGCGCTCTCGCAACGCAAGCTCCAGACCAGTCCTTGCGGGCCCTGCAGCCGGTTGAGGCGTGCCCGCCCGCTGAGTTCGTAATCCCCTGGTTCGAGCAGCAGCAACTGCCGCACATGCCTGAATGCCACACGACGGTCATAAAAATACAGTTGCAGGCTGGACGAACCATTGCCCGGTTCCGGTCCGATGCGTATATCCGCGCCTTTCACGGTTTCAATTCGCCAGCCGCGCAGCAGACCTGCTGCATGGCCGGTGAATGCACCATCCCTGATCAACTCGGCGTCGGCCTCAGGTTGGGCGATGCTCCGCAATAGATCCCAGTTGCGTCGAGCGGTCAAGGCGTCGATCAACAAATGCGCTTCGGCATCAGTCAGGGGACTGCCAGCGGCAGCCAACAACTTGCCCAACCGGACCACGATGGCCAGATCAGGGGATTGGCGCATCAACTGGGTCAGGAAGGGTCCGCGCCAGCCCGGGGACCTGCTCAGAAAGGGCACCATGGCGCGTGACCCGATCGGATTGCTGGCAAAGGTGCCGAGTATCGGGAACAACTCGTTCAATACCGCTGGCTCGAAGCGCAAGACCCGGTCCAATCGCTCCATGGCAGCGTCCGGGTCTTCGCTTGCGATCGCGTGCAGGGCCAGCCAGTATTGGGTTGCCGTATCCCGCGGCTGCGCGTTGGCAGCGGCGAGCATCAGCTTGTGCGCCCGGGCCTCGTCGCCAGAACGCTCGGCAACGGCGCCCAGTACCCGCATGGCGCGGCCCTCGAAGAACCCAGCCGCAAGCGCGCGTCTTGCCAGGGCCCCAGCCTGGTCCAGATCACCTTCGACCAGCGCGCGCTCGGCGAGCCGGCTGAGCGCGCCGGCGTGACGGGGATTGAGTTGCGCTGCCCTCTCCGGAGCAATGCGCACCAGATAGTCCGCGTATCCGCGCCCCAGCACCAGCCACATGCCGAGGACGAAGCCAACGGCAATGGCAGTCCAGCCCAGCCATCCGGACCGACCGCTAGCGCCCATCGAATTCGATCCGGGCAATCTTGGCCACGCCGTCGTCCATGCGCAGTTCCCAGCGCATCCGACCCACCTCGGTCACCGCCTTTCGTTCACCTGCGATCACATAAGTGTCACGAACCGGCGCGATCGCGTGCATGGCGCTATCCTCCTCCCGCCACTCGATGTCGCCGACCTCCAGATAGCGCATCGACGCCCGTGAGAGGCGCTGACGCATCTGCTCCAGCACTTGATCCGGTCGCTCAGCCATGATCAACGCGTTGAACTGGCGTGCATCACCTGCCGAGTACGCGGCGGCGAACTCGTGCACCAGCGCCATCGCTGTGCTCGATGCAAGTTCGCGATCGGACCCGGCTTGCGTCGATGCCTGCTCCGCACTGGTCGGCGCGATGCTCTTGGCGGCGGTTGGCGGTGATGTCGATACCGGGGTGGCTTGTCCCTCTCCACGCCCTGTGTCGGCGAGCGTTGGCAACTCCGGGTCGGTCGGCTCGGCCGCCACGGTCGAGCCTGGCATGGTCGCATCGACCACGGTCGCTTCCTCGCTGTTGGTTGTTGGCGCCAGTTCCGTCATGGTCGCGGCGCGCAGGCGATCCGTCGCGGGCGTGGTCAAGGTCCTGGCAAACACCCCAGTCGTGCCATCCGGCGTTGGCGATGCAGGGGAACTTGCCGCTGGCTCGCTGCGTTCAACCCTGGCCACGTTCCGCGGTCCCTGGATCGAGGCCGGCTGGTGCGCCGCTGCGGCCGTCGTTGGCGCCGCCTGACGCGCGAGAGCCATGGTCGAATCGGTCGATGCAGCAGCCACTTCCACTGCCGGCGTCGACTCGACCGCCACGATTGCAGAGGGTGCCGCAACGGGCGACGGTGCTTGCGGCTCGGCGGCCCGGGGTATCCCCGGCGCAACAATCAGCGCATCGACAGCGGCTTCCGGTCGCGACTCTGACGGCAGCAGGGCGGGAGGCGCTGCGGCCCCTTGCTGATCGACCGAAGCTGCCCGATCAATCATCGGCGCTGCAGTCGCTGTCGGTTCTGCGGATGGCGTCCGGGCCGGTTGCCGCAGCGACGGCACGCTGCTCTGAACCGTATCCGGATCCCAGTTGGGGCGCCCGGCCGCCGGAGCCGTTGACCGCAGCCAATAATCGACGCCCACGGCGGCCAGCCCAGCCACGCCCAGCAGTACCAACAGCGACCTTGGACGCTTGAACAAGGCAGCGAGGCTGACAGCCTGCTGCTGGGGAATCGAGGGCGTCGGCGCGGGCCAGGGCCGATGCCGGACCAAACCGGCAGCCGCCCTAGGATGGTTGTCGACGACCTCGCCGGACAAGTCACTCGCAACGGACTGGCCAGTATCAGTAACCAGCTCAAGGCCTTGCTCGACATCGTGGCGCGCGCGCCTTTCCGGCGTCTTCAACAGTTGCCAGGCTCGGTTGACCCGATCGGCATGGACCGTCTCCCAACCGTCATCGTGGCGATCTGGATGCAGCCATTTCATCAGCCAACGGTAGTTCTGCCGCAACTCCTCGTGCGGGGCGTCGGCTCGTGCACCGAGCGTTCTGTAGGCATCGGCCGGATTGCAAAACAGCAGTTGCTGCAACGCGAAAACCGCCGCCTCAGCCAGCTCGGTTTGCGGCAGCAGCGCGCGATCGCGGGCCTGCGCCATTGCCTCACGCTCGCCACAGGCTACTCGCAGCAGCAAATCTATTCCGTGCGGCAGGGGTTGGTCACGCCAATCGGCAACCCGCATCGGCTCCCGATAGATTGCCACCGCGACACTCAGCGCGTCGGAACCGATCATCACTCATCGGTCCGGCTTGGGCAGGGCCTTCTGTTGGCCCGTACCGCCGTAGCTGTAGTACAGGTAGTCGCCGTAACCGCCGTAGCCGTAACCGGCGATGCGGGCGTCGAATTTGGTCAGCACCGCACCGATCAGATGCGCCCGCGCCGCCATCAGTCGCTTCATGGCGGCTTTCGCGGTGGCGATCCGGGTATTGCCTGACTCAATGATCAAAAGGGTGCCGGCAGCCATGTTGGACAGGATCGGCGAGTCAGCCAGGCCCATTACCGGTGGTCCGTCGATGATCACCTGGTCGAATTTCTCGCTCGCCAGCGTGACCAGCGAGAGCATCTTCGGGCCCGCCAGCAGTTCAGCTGGATTGGGCGGCAGCGGACCGGCCGGAATCAGCGTCAAACGCAATGTACGGGTGCCCTTGATTGCACCGGCCGGCTTGATCTTGCCGGCCAGATAATTGCTCAGACCGACGTTGTTGTCGGTCGCCAGAATCCGGTGCAGCGAGGGGTTGCGCAGATCGGCGTCGATCAGCAGAACGCGTCGGCCAAGTTGGGCGAAGTTGCGCGCCAACGCCACCGCGGTGGTCGACTTGCCTTCCGATGCCGACGGGCTGGTGACCAGCAGGCATTTGGGCACGCCGTGATCGGTCGAGAACTGCAGCGAGGTACGGACCGACCTGTAGGCCTCGGAAAAGGCCGAGCGCGGATCGGCAAGGGCGTCTTCCGGTGCCCGGTTGTCAAGCTTGGGAATCACACCAAGGATGCTCAGACCGAGTTTGCGCTCCAGATCCTCGGGCAGCTTGACCGTGTCGTCCAGATATTCCAGCAGGAAGGCCAGTGCAACACCCAGCATCAGTCCCAGCACGGCCGAAGCGAGCAGGCTACGCTTGAGGTTGGGGGTGAAGGGGCGAGCCGGGATCAGCGCCGGGTCGACGATGCTGATGTTGTTCGCTTCGACATTGGAGGTGATGCCGATTTCCTTGTAGCGTTGCAGCAGCGCGTCATAAAGCTGCTTGTTGGTCTCCACCTCGCGCTCGAGCACCGTGAAGTCGGTGCTTCTCCCCTGCATCGCCAGCACCTCGCTGGTGAGCCGATCAACCTGCTCCTGCAGCATCTGCTCTTCCTGCTGAGCTGCGGCGTACCCCGCTTGCAGGCTGTCACGCACCAGATCCACCTCGGCCATCAACTGCTTGTCCAGCTCCTCGATCTGGCTGCGCAATTGCTGCATCAGGGGATAGGCTGGCTTGAAGGTCAGCAGCTTCTCCTGATACTCGGCCTCCAGCGTGGCACGGGTCGAGCGCAGCGCTTGCACGCCGGCATTCCCGAGCAACAAGGGATGCGACATCGCGCGCGCGCCCTGAGCCTGCCGCGCGCGCGCATCGGCCTCGATTCGGGCCTGCTTGGCCGCCGTCAACGCTCCGGTCAGGGCCTGCAGTTCGGTCGACAGCAGCGACTGCCTGTTGGCCACGTTGATGTAGCTCTCGCGCTGGGCAAACTCGGCCAGCTCGCGTTCGGATTCCTGCAGCTTCAGCTTGATCTGCTCCAGCCGGTCTTCGAGGAAGACCTTGGCATAGGAGCTGGAATCGACCTTGCGTTCCAGATTGGCCTCGATGAAGCCAAAAGCGATCGCATTGGCCACCGCTCCGGCGAGTTGCGGGTCCGGACTCTGGAACTGGATCTGCAGCAGCCGGGAGTTGCGGATGGGTGCCACATTGAGGCCATAGCGCACGACATTCACCAGCATCCGGCGCTGGCTGTCAGGCGGCAGTTCGCTGAACTTCACCGGTGTTTCGCCAGTAATGGTGTTGACCAGCTGATCCCACAGCGAGGGCTCGGTCAG
>DAIMJK010000246.1:0-5821 GCA_036722245.1 Lysobacterales bacterium | reverse complement strand
GCCAGGGTGATGAACTGGAACTTGTAGCCCATCGCTGCCAGTTCACGCTGGAACTTGGCGATGGTGGCGTCGTCGAGGTACTTCTTCCAGTTGAAGCTGGGTGAGCAGTTGTAGGCCAGCATCTTGTTCGGGAACTTCGCCTTCATCGCTTCGGCAAACTGGCGCGCAAAGGCCAGGTCCGGCGTGCCGGTCTCACACCAGACCAGATCGGCGTAGGGGGCGTAAGCCAGACCACGCGAGATCGCCTGCTCGGCGCCGATGCGGGTGACGTAGAAGCCTTCCGGGGTGCGCTCACCGGTGCAGAAGGGACGGTCGTTGTCGTCCACGTCGCTGGTCAGCAGATTGGCGCCGAGCGCATCGGTGCGCGCGACGATGATGCTGGGCACGCCCATCGTGTCGGCGGCCAGCCGCGCGGCGACGAGCTTCTGCACCGCCTCGCGGGTCGGCACCAGCACCTTGCCGCCCATGTGGCCGCACTTCTTGGCGCTGGCGAGCTGGTCTTCCCAGTGTACGCCGGCGGCGCCGGCCTCGATCATGTGCTTCATCAGCTCGAAGGCGTTCAGTACGCCGCCAAAACCGGCTTCGGCATCGGCCACGATCGGCTGCAGCCAATCGACCGAGTTGTCGCCTTCGGCGTGATTGAGCTGGTCGGCGCGGAGCAGTGCGTTGTTGATCCGGCGCACGACATTGGGCACTGAATCGACCGGGTAGAGCGACTGGTCCGGGTACATCGCGCCAGCGGTGTTGGCGTCTGCGGCGACCTGCCAGCCGGACAGGTAGATGGCCTTCAGGCCGGCCTTGACCTGCTGCATCGCCATGTTGCCGGTCAGTGCGCCGAGCGCATTGACCCATTCCTCGGTGTTCAGATAGCGCCAGAGTTTCTCCGCGCCAAGCTTGGCGAGGCTGTGCTCGACTGGGACGGTACCGCGCAGTCGGACGACTTCGGCGGCGCTGTAGGGGCGGCTCACACCGGCCCAACGCGGGTTGTCACTCCAATCTTGTTCCAGCTCAGCAGCGCTCTTGAGTGCCATCAGTGGTTTCTCTCTCTAGCTAGCAGCCGGTCATAGGCCGGCAGGGTCAGGAAAGCGGGGAATCGATCGTCTTGCACCATCTGCCACAACAACTCGGCGGCCTCGCTCAGGTCGGTCGCCTGCTCCGGCGCGAGCTCGGGAATGTCCTTGAGTGTGGCCAGTTCTTGGCCGAGCCATTGCTCTAGACAGGCAAGGTTCAGCTCGATTCCGGTGTCGGTGCGCGCGCCGGTGCGGGCCCACTGCCAAAGTTGGGCGCGTGAGATCTCGGCGGTCGCGGCATCCTCCATCAGATTGTGGATCGGCACACAACCACTGCCTCCCAGCCAGGCGGCCAGGTAGCGGATCGCGACCTCGATGTTGTTGCGTACGCCAGCCTCGGTGATGCTGCCGGCGGGAGCGGCGATCAACTCGGAGGCCTGCGTGTTGACATCCTCGCGCAGCCGGTCGAGCTGGTTCGGTCGGTCGCCCAGTTGGCGGTCGAAGATCTCCATCGCGATCGGCACCAGACCCGGATGCGCGACCCAGGTGCCATCGTGGCCGTCGCCGGCCTCGCGCTCCTTGTCGGCGCGCACCTTGGCCAGCGCGCGCAGGTTGGCCTCGGGGTCGGACTTGATCGGAATCTGCGCCGCCATTCCGCCCATCGCGAAGGCGCCGCGGCGGTGGCAGGTGCGGATCAGCAGTTGCGAGTAGGCACGCAGGAACGGCGCCGTCATGCCGACCTGGGCGCGCTCGGGCAGCACCCTGGTGGCATCGCTCTGGAAGGCACGGATGTAGCTGAAGATGTAGTCCCAGCGGCCGCAATTCAGGCCGACGATATGGTCGCGCAGCTCAAACAGGATCTCGTCCATCTCGAACACGGCCAGGATCGTCTCGATCAGGATCGTGCACTTGACGCAGCAGCGCGGCAGTCCCAGTGCCTGCTCGGCGTGGTCGATGACCAGATTCCACAGCCGCGCTTCGAGGTGGTTTTCGAGCTTGGGAAGGTAGAAGTATGGCCCGCTGCCACGGCGCAGCAACTCGTGGCCGTTGTGGAACAGGAACAGGCCGAAGTCGAACAGCGCGCCGGAAATCGGCTCGCCGTCGAGCAGCACATGCGCTTCGGGCAGATGCCAGCCGCGCGGCCGCACCAGCAGCGTGGCGGGACGCTCGACCAGTTGGTAGGACTTGCCCTCGGGGCTGACGAAATCGATTTGCCGGCGCACCGCGTCGTGCAGATTGAGCTGGCCATGGAGCAAGGTGTCCCAGGTCGGCGCGCTGGAATCCTCGAAGTCGGCCATGAACATCCTCGCGCCGGAGTTCAGCGCGTTGATGACCATCTTGCGATCAACCGGACCGGTGATCTCGACCCGTCGGTCCAGCAGATCGGGCGGAATCGGCGCCACTTTCCAGTCGCCGGCGCGAATGGCTGCGGTTTCCGGCAAAAAGTTCGGCAGTTCACCGGCGTTCAGGCGCTGCTGGCGATCCGAACGCACCTGCAGCAGGCGCTTCCGCTCGGTTTCGAAGCGGGCGGCGAGGTCGGCGATGAAGTCCAGCGCCTGGTCCGAAAGCATTGCCTCGGTGCCGGCCGGCGCGGGCAAGGTCAGGGTCAAGCGCTGACGGTCAGCCAGCTGGGAGGGTCGGGACACGCTGAGTCCTCTTTCGTCAAAAGAATTCATGCTTCCGATGCAGCGCCCTCCCGCGCCGCAGCAGTTGTTTCAGGACCGGAGAGTAGCGAGGATTGGTGCACTGCGGCAACTGGACGAAGGTCTGGAGGGCAGGGCAAAGGGCCCAGGGCCCAGGGCCCAGGGCTCAGGGCCCAGGGCAAAGGGCCCACGGCAAGCGGAACCCCGAGTTGTGCTCGGGTAGATTTTTGGTGATGCGCCTGAGCGATTGAGTGGACAGGGCTTCCCCCGTATCCAGAAGCAGTTGCTGCGCAACCGCGCCCGAGTGCAACTCGGGGTTCCTTTTGCCGCTGGCCCTGTGCCCTTCACGGGTTTCGCGCTATGTTGCACGCCTGATTTCGACCGACCTTGAGGGAGACACGCGATGAGTACACGTGAAGTTCTGGTACTAGCGGCCAATCGTTCGGCGGTGGGCAGTTTCGGTGGTGGCCTGTCCGATATCGAGCCGCATGAACTGGCCGGCCAGGTGATGAAGGCGACGATCGAGCGCTCCGGCGTGGACCCGGCGTTGATCAACTACGTCACCGTGGGCAACTGCATTCCGACCGGCCCGCGCTATGCCTATGTGGCGCGCGTCGCCGCGATTCAGGCTGGCCTGCCGATGGATTCGGTCGCGATGGCGGTCAACCGGCTGTGTTCGTCGGGCCTGCAGGGCGTCGTCACGACGGCGCAGAACATCCTGCTCGGCGATTGTGACGCCGGCATCGGCGGGGGCGTGGAAGTGATGTCGCGCGGCGGCTATCTGTCGACCGCGATGCGCACCGGTGCACGGATGGGCGACACCAGCCTGCTCGACACGATGGTCGATGCGCTGACCGACCCCTTCGGCGTTGGCCACATGGGCATCACGGCGGAGAATCTGGTCGAGAAGTGGGGCATAACGCGCGACGAGCAGGACCAGTTGGCGACCGAATCGCATCGGCGTGCGGCCCAGGCGCGTGAGGAGGGCCGCTTCAAGGACCAGATCGTGCCGGTGGTCAAGCAGACCCGCAAGGGCGACGTGGTCATCGACACCGACGAGCACATCCGTCCCGACACCACCGTCGATATGCTGGCCAAGATGCGCCCGGCCTTCAAGAAGGACGGCAGTGTCACCGCCGGCAACGCTTCTGGCATCAATGACGGCGCGGCCTTCCTGGTGCTGGCCGCTGCCGGCAGCAAGGCCGCCGCCGATCGCAAGCCGCTGGCGCGGCTGGTCAGTTATGCGGTCGCCGGGGTGCCCAATCACATCATGGGCGAGGGCCCGATCCCGGCCACCAGGCTGGCGCTCCAGAAGGCGGGCATGGCACTCGAACAGATCGACGTGATCGAGTCGAACGAGGCCTTCGCGGCGCAGGCCATCGCGGTTGCGCGCGGTCTGGATCTGGACATGGCCAAGACCAATCCGAATGGCGGCGCGATTGCGCTTGGCCATCCGATCGGCGCGTCCGGTGCGGTGCTGGCGGTCAAGGCGATCCACGAACTGCATCGCGGCGGCGGTCGCTACGCGCTGGTGACGATGTGCATCGGTGGCGGCCAGGGTATCGCTGCGATCTTCGAGCGGCTTTGAAGAGCAGGGCCCAGGGCGCGGGGCGCAGGGCCCAGTTGAAGTGTGACTCGGATCTGATCGGAGCCTGGGTGCAGACTTTCAGGGCGTCGATCAGCTTTCCGTCCTAACAGGGATCGAAGCGAGTGAACTTTGAACGCATCAGCCGGCGCAAGACGGCCATCTGGGGTTTCGGCCTCGAAGGTCAGGTCGCGCTGGCCACCTTGCGGCGACTGTTTCCAGAGAAGCCGCTGGGCCTGATCGTGTCCGAAAGCGAAGCGGCGAGCTGGGATTTCGCCGCCGACCCCTTCCTGACAGTGCACACTGAAGAGCCCACCTCGGGTCTGCTGGCGCAATATCAGGTCGTGATCAAGTCGCCCGGTATCTCCGCCTATCACCCGGCGATCGAGTGGGCCAACTTTCGCGGCAGCCGGATCGTCAGCGCGACTCACCTGTGGTTCGATGTGCATGCCGACGACCGCATCATCGCGATCACGGGGACCAAGGGCAAAAGCACAGTCAGCGCGCTGGTTGCCCATGTGCTGCGTGCCGGTGGACTGCGGGTCGGTCTGGGCGGGAATATCGGCAAGCCGATGCTGGAATTGCTGGAGCCCGATCCTCCGCCAGACTGCTGGGTGGTTGAACTGTCCAGTTTCCAGACCGCCGATCTGGGCGACGCTGTGCCGACGGTTGCAGTGGTCCTGAATCTGAGCCCGGAGCATCTGGACTGGCACGGGAGCGCCGAGCAGTATTACGAGGACAAGCTGGCCATCCTGTGTGGCGGCGAAGTCGAGGTGGCGGTGCTCAACGGCGCCGACAGCGAACTGATGACCCGCACGCAGGGGCTGCCCCGGCGCGTGTTTTTCAATCACGGCGCCGGCTGGCATGTCGAGGACGGCTGGATCATGGATGGTTCGATCCGGGTGCTGGATGTGGCCGAGGTGCCGATGCTGGGGGCGCACAATCTGACCAACGTCTGTGCGGCGCTGGCGTCGATCGAGGCGGCCGGCTTTGATGCCCGCGCGCTGGCGGCTGGCGTATCAACGTTCCGGCCATTGCCGCACCGTCTGCAAGTGCTGGGTGAGCGCGGCGGCATCCGCTACATCAACGACAGCATCGCCACGACACCAGCGGCAACGATCGAGGCGCTGCGCGCGCTGGCACCGGCGCCGATTGCATTGCTCCTCGGCGGCTTCGATCGGCGCATTGACTGGACTCCCTTTGTGGCGTCCATCGCGGTCCTGGCGCCGCACGCCATCGTCGGGATGGGCGCGCATGGTGAACGTCTGGTCGGCTTGCTGCAGAGCCACGGCGTCCCGCCCGATCGCCTGCACACCCGCCCCGACCTGGCCGCGGCGGTCGATCATTCCCGCACGCTGCTGGTCGAAGGGGGAACGGTGTTGCTGTCACCAGGCGCCCCCAGCTTCGACGCCTTCCGCGACTACCGCGAACGCGGCGAGCGTTTCGCCGAACTGGCCGGCTTCGATCCGGTGGAACTGGGGCAGATCGAAGGGCTGGGGATTCGCTGAGAGCTTGGCGGTGGTTGCTTTGCTCCCGGCACTTTGTGGGAGCCAACCTGCAGGCGAAGCTCATGCGCGATGATC
>DAIMJK010000245.1:0-5829 GCA_036722245.1 Lysobacterales bacterium | reverse complement strand
GGTGGCCACCTCGCCGGTGTACTTGTCAGTCACCTTCAGGTCGGTGTTGGGGGTGTGGGCCTCGTTGGCCAAGAAGTACGGATAAGTTGGTTTCAACATGGTTTGCGCCCTTCTTGTGAAGGGCCCAGGGCTCAGGGCCCAGGGCCCAGGTTTCGACCCAGGCTTCGTTCGATGCCTCGCAGAATTCGCCCGACTTCACGGATTCGTTCGATCAGACCACCAGAATTGGCGGCGATCAGCCCGACTCGCGCAGCGATCAGAACATGCGTTTCGCACTCGGCCAGTGAACCGCAGGCAATCGCGATATAGCGCAGGTACTCCTTCGTTGACCGCCGTTCGAATCCCTCTGCAATATTGGCTGGAACGGATATCGCTGCTCGTTGCAGCTGGCTTCCCAGACCCATCTGGTCCTGGACCTGCCAGCTACGAGTTGCACGATAGACCTCTTCAGCGATTGCCATAGCCTTCTGCCAGGCAATGAGATCCCGAAAACTGCTGACCGCGCTGGCTCGATAGCGCGCGCGGTCCTCGGCAATGGCTTCGGACTCGGAAACTGGGCCCTGGGCCCTGAGCCCTGGGCCCTCATTCGAGAGTCTCGTCGTGACCACATGATTACACCGCCCTACTCAACTCCTTGATCTCATTATTCAAGATCCGATCGTTATCCGAGTAGTCGATCGGTACGTCGATCAGGTGGACGCCGTGGGTGTCGATGCAGTGTTGCAGGATGCGGTCGAAGTCGTCGGCGGAGGTGGGGCGGTGGCCCTTGGCGCCGTAGGACTCGGCGTACTTGACGAAGTCCGGGTTGCCCATGTCCATGCCGTAGTTGGCAAAGCCCATGTTGGCCTGCTTCCACTTGATCATGCCGTAGGCATCGTCGCGCAGCAGCAGCACGGTCACGTGCATCTTCAGCCGCACCGCGGTTTCCAGTTCCTGGCTGTTCATCATGAAGCCGCCGTCGCCGGCCACCGCGACCACCGGACGATCCGGGTAGACCATGTGCGCGGCCATCGCGCTGGGCAGGCCGGCACCCATCGTTGCCAGCGCGTTGTCCAGCAGCAAGGTGTTCGGCTGGCGGCAGCGGTAGTAGCGGGCGAACCAGATCTTGTACATGCCGTTGTCCAGGCACAGGATGCCGTTGTCCGGCATCACCTTGCGCACGTCGGCGACCAGCCGCTGCGGGTAGATCGGGAAGCGGTCGTCGTCCTTGCCTTCGTCCAGATGCGCGTTCAGTGCGGCGCGGACCTTGTCGAAATAGCTGAAGTCCCAGTGCGGCTGCTTCTCCAGCTTCTCCTTCATCTGCCAAACCGAATTGGCGATGTCGCCGATCACTTCCAGCTGCGGGAAGTAGACCGTGTCGACCTCGGCGCCGAAGAAGTTGACGTGGATGACCGTACGACGGCCTTCCTTCATGAAGAACGGCGGCTTCTCGATCACGTCGTGGCCGCAGTTGATGATGCAGTCGGCCTTCTCGATCGCGCGATGGACGAAGTCGCCATCGGACAGCGTCGTGTTGCCCAGCCACAGCGGATGGTCCTCGTCGACCACACCCTTGCCCATCTGGGTGGTGACGAAGGGAATGCCGAGCTTGCTGACGAACTCGTTCAGCATCTTGCTGGTCAGCTTGCGATTGGCACCGGCGCCGATCAGCAGCAACGGATGACTGGACTGGCGAACCGCGTCGACCGCGCGAGTGATCGCCTTGTGGTCGGCAATCGGCCGCCGATGCAGGCTGGCCTTGATCAAACCGACATCGGAATGCTCGTCGGCGATGTCTTCGGGCAGTTCCAGATGGACCGCACCGGGACGTTCCTCCTCGGCGCGGCGGAAGGCCTCTCGGATACGCGCCGGAATGTTGTCGGCCGAGACGATCTGCTTGGTGTACTTGGACAGGGGCTTCATCATGTCGACGATGTCGACGATCTGGAAATGCCCCTGCTTGCTCGCCTTCACCGGCTTCTGACCGGTGATCATCATCATCGGCATCGCACCGAGCTGGGCATAGGCGGCGCAAGTGACGAAATTGGTCGCGCCGGGCCCGAGCGTGGCCAGGCAGACACCGGTCTTGCCGGTCAGACGACCGACCGTGGCTGCCATGAAGCCTGCGCCCTGCTCATGCCGGGTGAGGATCAACTTGATCTTGGAGGTGCGCAGCGATTCCAGCAGGTCGAGGTTCTCCTCGCCCGGAATACCGAACACCCATTCAACGCCCTCAGCTTCGAGCGCCCGCACAAACAGATCCGATGCCTTCATGGCCTCCCCTCGTATCGTGATGAATGTCGCAGTGTGTATCCCCGAACCCCGATTGTGGTCCTGTCATGGAGACAGGGTCAATCGTGGGGCGCGATTGATTTGACCGGTTTGGGGTCGGATGATTCATTCAACTCCCACCCGATCAGGGCTGAGGGCTGAGGGCTGACGGTCAGAAGAGCAGTTCCAGTGGCCAGTTCCAGTAGCCAGTGGAGATCAAGAACGTTGAGGCTCGTGACCGGAGGCAGAAGTGCAACGGCGGTGCGCGTAGGATGTCGGTGAGTTGTACGAACCGCATCAATGGGTTGATGCAGCGATAGGGACCAACGACGTAAAGTCGGGTCGGGGTCGGGGTCGGAATCGAGGTCAACGACATGCGTTGTGGCCACGAACGACTCGACCTGCACCGGGCGGCCATCGAGGACGTCGGCTGGCCGTACCGCGTACTTGACCGGATCGTGGCGATGCTGATGAAGCTGAAGCGGCGTGGCCATGGTTCGCGCGGACGGTGTCGGTGAGGTGAAAAGCGAAACGATCCCGATGCTGATACCGATTCCGACCCCGAGTTGCACTTTCCTGGCCAATCCCCAGCCCGCATTTCGCTACACTGCGCCGCCATCGACCGGAGACCGGCTTGTCACACGAGAACCACCAACGGATCGAAGACCCTCATGAAGCCAGCCCGCGTCATTTCGGCTGGTTGCTGGCGGTGGTCGGGGCGCTGGTGGCGGGCTGGGCGCTGTGGACGGGGATGGCGCTGGTCGGGGTCGTCGCCGTGGCGTGGTCGTTCGCGATGCTCGCAATCGGGCAACTTCGGCCGCTCTGGCTGGTCCGACCGCTCGGCTGGTGGATGGGGCTGGCCCATTTGCTGGGTCGGGTGATCAACCCGCTGCTGCTGGGGCTGATCTACCTGGTTCTGTTCGTACCGCTGGCCTTGTGGTTCCGCCTGATCCGCCGCGACGCGCTGGCCCTGCGACTGGATCGAAGCGCCACCAGCTACTGGATCGAGCGCGACCGCAGCCTGGACCTGGGCCAGCGCATGCGCCGGCCATTCTGACCACTACGGAAGCTGCAAGTGATGCTCAAGGACCTGTGGGATTTCCTGCGCGAACGCAAGAAATTCTGGCTGCTGCCAATCATCCTTTCGATGCTGCTCATCGGCGGCCTGCTGGTGGCGTTCAAGGGATCGGTGCTGGCGCCGTTCATCTATACGTTGTTTTGAGGATTCCGCTGGATTGAGGAGGAGGGCCCAGGGCTCAGGGCCCAGGGCCCAGTTGGCCGTGTCCGGGCCCTGTGCTCTCGCAGCTCAGCTATCCTTCGGCATCATCAGTCATCGCCACGCCACTGGGCCCTGGGCCCTGAGCCCTGGGCCCTGCACCATGTACATCCTCGGTATCTCCGCCTTCTACCACGACAGTGCCGCTGCCTTGATCGAGGACGGGCGGATCGTGGCGGCGGCGCAGGAGGAACGCTTCACTCGGCGCAAGCATGATCCGGACTGGCCAGCGCAGGCCATTGCCTGGTGTCTGGAATCCAGGGGTCTGCGGGCCGACCAGATCGACCATGTGGCCTTCTATGAAAAGCCGCTGCTGAAGTTCGAGCGGCTGTTGGAGACCTACCTGGCCTACGCGCCGGCCGGCTTCCGCAGCTTCGCAAAGGCGATGCCGATCTGGCTGAAGGAGAAGCTGTTCTTGAAGCCACTGATCGTCAAGCGCTTGCGGCTGCTTGCGCCGGAGGTGGATTGGGAGGGCCGCCTGCTGTTCTCCGAGCACCACCTCAGTCACGCCGCCAGCGCCTTCTTTCCCTCGCCCTTCGAACGCGCCGCGGTGCTGACGCTTGATGGCGTCGGTGAGTGGTGCACCAGCTCACTCGGCTATGGCGACGGTGCCAGCCTTCGGCTGGATCGGGAGCTGCATTTCCCGCACTCGCTGGGTCTGCTCTACTCGGCCTTCACCTACTACTGCGGCTTCCGGGTCAATTCGGGTGAGTACAAGCTGATGGGGCTGGCGCCCTACGGTCAGCCGCGCTTTGCCCAACAGATCCTCGATCACCTGATCGATCTGAAGGCGGACGGCAGCTTCCGGCTGGACATGCGCTACTTCAACTACGGCGCCGGCCTGACCATGACCGGCGAGCGCTTTCACCGCCTGTTCGGGGCGCCGCCGCGGCCACCGGAGACCGAGCTGGGCCAGCGCCATATGGATCTGGCCGCGTCGATCCAGTCGGTGACCGAGGAGGTGGTGCTAAGGCTGGCGCACAGCGCCGCGTCCGAGTATGGGCGCGAGGCGCTGTGCCTGGCCGGCGGGGTGGCGCTGAACTGCGTTGCCAACGGTCGTCTGCTACGCGAGCAGGTGTTCGACCGGCTCTGGATCCAGCCCGCCGCCGGGGATGCCGGCGGTGCGCTGGGTGCGGCGCTGGCGGCTTGGCATCTGCTTCTGCGCCAACCGCGCTCGCCGCAATCCCATCGCGACGACATGCGCGGCGGCTATCTGGGACCGGTCTACGCCCAGGACGACATCGAGGCCCGACTGGCCGCAGCCGGCGCGGTATACGAGCGCGTCGCCGATGACGAAGCGCTGGTCGAACTGGCCGCCGCTGATCTGGCCGAGGGCCGCGCTCTCGGCTGGTTTCAGGGCGCGATGGAGTTCGGTCCGCGCGCGCTCGGCGGCCGCTCGATCCTGGCCGATCCGCGCCGCGCCGACATGCAGCGCACGCTGAATCTGAAGGTGAAGTTCCGCGAATCCTTCCGCCCCTTTGCACCGGCCGTGCTGCGCGAGGACGTCGGCGACTGGTTTGAACTGGACGCCGACAGTCCGTACATGCTGCTGGTCGCCGAAGTCGCCGCCAAGCGGCGGCGGATGCCGGCGGAAGAAAACGCTGAAGTGACCGATGCCGATGCTGCCAGTTCGGTCGCCGCGACCCTGGCCCGGCTGTACGCCGAGCGCAGTGAAATCCCCGCCGTCACCCATGTCGACGGCTCGGCCAGAGTACAGACCGTGCACGCTCGGACCAATCCGCTGTTCCATGCCCTGCTGACCCGCTTCAAGGCCCACACCGGCTGCCCGGTGCTGGTCAACACCAGCTTCAACGTCCGCGGTGAGCCTATCGTCGGCAGTCCCGAAGACGCCTTCCGCTGCTTCATGGGCACCGACATCGAGCGCCTGGCCATCGGCCGCTGCTACCTGCGCAAGGAAGCCCAGCGTGCGGCCAGCACGCGCGGCTACGAGAGTGGGTTTGCGCTCGACTGAGAGCAAATGCAAAAGCGTATTGACCACAAAGGACACGAAGGACACAAAGGAGAGCAAGAGCGGAGAGCGTGAAAGAGGGCGCGACGGACTGCGGGAAGCCCCAGGAACCAACGCTCTGCTTTGGCCGGGTTGCGCATTCTTACACCGGTGCAGGCTCCTAGCGTTGCACCTCCGGCCGGTTGCGATGCTTCTAAGGACCGCCACGGTTTGCACCTTCTCCGACGCTCTTGCTTTCCTTCGTGTCCTTCGTGTCCTTCGTGTCCTTTGTGGTAAATCAAGCTCTGCTCTTGCTCTGGTTCGCTTCGCGCTATTCACAACTCGCGCGCAGGCC
>DAIMJK010000244.1:0-5840 GCA_036722245.1 Lysobacterales bacterium | reverse complement strand
CTGTGGAAGCTCGAGGCCGAGGTACGCGGCCAAAGTCCCGACGCGCGCGCGGCGAAGGCCAGCCGGGCCTGGTGCCATGGCCACAGCGGCATCTTCCCCTGCTCACGGCGGATGCTCTCGAAGATCCCGTCAGCGTAGTGCAGTCCCCGCTCGGAGACCGAAATGACATCGACCCGCTGGCCATCGATCAGGGCGTCGAGCATTGATCCAGTCCCAGTGACCGCAACAGCCCGCGTGCCTTGCTGCGGGTCTCGGCCAGTTCCCGTTCCGGCACCGAGTCGGCGACGATGCCGGCGCCGGTACGCAGCACGATCTGCCTGCCGCGCATGACCAGCGAGCGGATCAGGATGTTCAGATCGAGCGAAGCGTCTATGCCCAGATAACCCAGCGCGCCGGTGTAGGCGCCGCGGCCGGAGCCTTCCAGTTCGGCGATGATCTGCATGCAGCGTACCTTCGGGCAGCCGGTGATGGTGCCACCGGGAAAGGTCGCCGCCAGTGCATCCAGTGCGTCCATCCCTGGCGCCAGCAGGCCACGGACGTTCGAGACCAGATGATGGACATGGGCATAGCTCTCGACCACGCAGAACTCGTCCACCTCGACGCTGCCGGTCTGGCATACCCGCCCCAGATCGTTGCGCTCCAGATCGATCAGCATGATGTGCTCGGCGCGCTCCTTAGGATCGCGCTGCAGTTCGGCCAGCAGACGCGCATCCTCGACCGGATCGCTGCTGCGCGGCCGCGTCCCTGCGATCGGCCGCGTCTGCACCTTGCCTTCGCGCACCGCCAGCAGACGCTCGGGCGAGGACGAAATCAGCTCGATCCCGCGCCAGTGAAACCAGCCGCAGAAGGGTGCTGGATTGGCTGCCATCAGCGCCTGATGGACTCCAAGCGCATTGCCCTGGGCCAGTTCGACCCGCCAGCCGCGCGACAGATTCACCTGGAATACGTCGCCGGCCTCAAGGTAATCGAGTACCCGCGCCACTGCCTGATCAAAGGCCGCAGGCGGGTCTTCAACGCAGTGCGCCACTTGTGGGTTGACAGACAGCGCCGTCGGCAGTTCATCGACGCCCTCAAGCAAATGCGCCCAGCCGGCCTCGGCCAACCGCTGCACCTCGCCGCTGCTGCGATCACGGCGCAGCGCGGCCGGCGTGCGCAACGCGATCGCCAGCGGTAGCCCGTCAGTGGCCGGCGGCAGCTGCAATATGGGTTCGATCTGGCCGCCGAACTCGTAGCCCAGGTACAGGCACCAGCCGCCGGCGAAGGGCAGCTCGGGATCGACTGACCGGTGCTGTTGCCGCTGCCAGGCTCGCAAGGTGGCCAGGAAGCCACCGTGATCGGCCAATCCAGCCGGCAGTTCGAGCCGGCCATCAGCGTGCAGCACCAACGCCTCGCCGTTGCTCGCCAGCAGCAGATCGTGACGGGCATCGTGGCCACCGCGGGCCGAGCTGCTGAGCAGGCAGGGAAAGCGCTCCGGCGCGGCCGCACGCAAGGCCTCCAGATCAGGCTGCAGGCCGGATCTGGATACGGACCACAAGTCGGTCAGCGCCACTGCAGGCTCGGCGTCGACCGGCATCGCCGCCAGCGCCAGCTCAGCTCAAGCGTCGGAACAGCAGGCTGCCGTTGGTACCACCGAAGCCGAAGGAGTTCGACATCACCGCTTCCAGCTTCGCCTGGCGAGCCGTCGTGGGTACGAAATCGAGATCGCAGCCCTCATCGACGTCGTCCAGGTTGATCGTCGGCGGCACGATCTGGTCGCGCAGGGCGAGCACGCTGAACAAGGCCTCGACACCGCCGGCGGCGCCGAGCAGATGACCGGTGACCGACTTGGTTGAGCTGACCATCAGGGCGTTGACGTGGTCGCCGAAGCAGTGCTTGATCGCGAGCACTTCGGCGCGGTCGCCGAGCGGGGTGGAGGTGGCGTGGGCATTCACATACTGCACCTGATCGGCGCTCATGCCGGCATCACGCAGGCAATGCGCCATGCATTGGGCAGCGCCGGCGCCGTCTTCCGGCGGCGCGGTCATGTGATGCGCATCGGCGCTCAGGCCGAAGCCGCCGAGTTCGGCGTAGATGCGTGCGCCGCGGGCGACAGCATGCTCGTATTCCTCCAGCACCAGCACGCCGGCACCATCACTGAGCACGAAACCATCGCGATTGCGATCCCAGGGTCGGCTCGCCCTGGTTGGTTCGTCATTGCGCGCCGACAGTGCACGCGAGGACACGAAGCCGCCAATAGCCAGCGGTGTGGTGGCGTGCTCGGCACCGCCGGCGATCATGACCTCGCAATCGCCATAGGCGATCAGGCGCGCGGCCAGGCCGATGTTGTGGGTGGCCGTGGTGCAGGCAGTGACGGTGGCGATGTTCGGCCCCTTCAGGCCAAGCTGAATCGACAGATGGCCGGAGATCATGTTGATGATCGTGCTCGGAACGAAGAATGGCGAGATCCGTCGCGGGCCGGCATCAACGTAGCTCTGATGGGTCTTCTCGATTGTCGCGATCCCGCCGATGCCGGCGCCAATCGCCACCCCCATCCGGGTCGGGTCGGAGCTCTCGGCGCTCAGTCCGGCGTCATCCCAGGCCTGCCGGCCGGCTGCGATGCCGTAATGGATGAAGGGGTCCATCTTCTTGACATCCTTGGCCGGAACGTACTGAGCCGGATCGAAATCCCGCACCTCACCGGCAATCCGCGTACCGAAGCCACCGGCATCGAAATTGGTGATCGGGCCGATGCCGCTGCGGCCCTCGATCACGTTCTTCCAGGCGGTCGCGACATCATTGCCCACCGGCGAGATGATGCCCAAACCAGTCACGACGACACGGCGCTTCGCAGTCATAGGGGGTGCCTTCAAAGTCGAACAGCCGCCAGCGGCAATCGGTAACAGAGCACCGATCACGCAGGCGGCTTGCAGCTGAAATCGAAAAGCAGGCGGGCTGTTTCAACCCGCCACACTCAGATCAGGAAGCGTGGGCCTTGATGTAATCGATGGCCTGCTGAACGGTGGTGATCTTCTCGGCTTCCTCGTCCGGAATTTCGCACTCGAATTCCTCTTCCAGTGCCATCACCAGCTCGACCGTATCGAGCGAGTCGGCGCCCAGATCATCGACGAAGGAGGCCGTGGTGGTGACCTGCTCTTCCTTGACGCTGAGGCGGTCGATTACGATTTTCTTGACGCGATCTTCGATACTGCTCATGGACGGTTTCCTTCCGGCGGTCGTCAGTGGGTGCGCGATTGTAGTGGATGCAGGTTCGAGGGGCCATGCTGGCCGGCCACGTAGCTGCGGGGTGGAACGATTGAGACAAGGGCTGATGGCTATTGACCAGAGCTGGAACTGGCACTGGAACTGCTCTTCTGGGCCCTGGGCCCTGAGCCCTGAGCCCTGTGCTTTTGCCCTGGGCCTTCGGCTCTAGGCCATATACATCCCCCCATTCACATGCAGGGTCTCACCGGTGATGTACGTGGCACCGGGGGAAAGCAGGAAGCTTACGGCGGCGGCGATGTCTGCGGGCTGACCCATCCGACCCAGCGCGATGCGCTGCAGCAGTGCACTGCGGCTGGCTTCGGGCAGGTCGCGGGTCATGTCGGTCTCGATGAAGCCGGGTGCGACCACGTTGACGGTGATGCCGCGGCTGCCCACTTCCTGCGCCAGCGACTTGGAAAAGCCGATGATGCCGGCCTTGGCAGCGGCGTAGTTGGCCTGGCCAGCGTTGCCGGTCAAACCGATGACCGAGGCCACGTTGACGATGCGGCCGCTGCGCGCCTTCAACATCGGCCGCAGCAACGCCCGGCAGGTGCGATAGATGCCGCTCAGATTGGTGTTCAGTACCGCCTGCCAGTCGGCCTCGGACAGCCGCATCAACAACTGGTCGCGAGTGATGCCAGCGTTGTTGACCAGCCCGTCGATATGACCGTGACGGGACAGCAACGCGGCCACGATCGACTCCACCGCGGCCGGGTCGGCCACGTCCAGCGCGACGCCTTCGCCATGCTCGCCGAGGCGCTCATCGAGCGCGGCGGCGGAGTCGGTGGTGGTCGCGGTGCCGACCACGTACCAGCCATCGGCGCCCAGCCGCTCGGCAATCGCCGCGCCGATACCACGGCTGGCGCCGGTAATCAGAACCACGGGACGGTCGGTGTGCTCGCTCATGTCCATGCCTCCAGGGTCGCGGCGAAGTCGGCAGCGCTGGCCAGTGACCGTGCCTGCGCACCCTCGGCACCGCGCTTGGCCAGCCCACACAGCACCTTGCCGGGGCCGCACTCGACCATACGCTCGATCCCGGCCGCGCGCATTGCCGCCATCGTCGCGGTCCAGCGTACCGGGCTGCTCAGCTGATCGAGCAAGGCCCGGGCAATCCCGGCAGAATCGCTGCGCTCGCGCGCGTCGACATTGTGCAGCACCGGAATTGTCGGCGCATGCAACTCGATCTGGCTCAGCGCGGCGGCCAGTGGCGCGACCGCCGGGGCCATCAGCGCACAATGCGAGGGCACGCTGACCGGCAGCGGCAGCACGCGCTTGATGCCGCGCGCCTGCAGCGCTTCACGCGCCCGCTCGACCGCGCTGGCGTGGCCTGCGATGACGATCTGGCCGGGTGCGTTCAGATTGGCCGCCGAGACGACTTCGCCCTTGGCTACCTCGGCGCAAACCTCGTCGATGGTCGATTCGTCGGCGTTCAGGACGGCCGCCATGGCACCAACGCCGGCCGGCACGGCGGCCTGCATTGCCTCGCCGCGGATGCGTACCAGCCGAGTCGCGTCGGCCAGTTCCAGCACCCCGGCGGCAACCAGCGCGGCGTACTCGCCGAGCGAGTGACCGGCCAGCAGTTGCGGCAGCCGGCCACTGCGTGCCGTCCACAGGCGCCACAGCGCAACGTCGGCCGCGAGCAGCACCGGCTGGGTATTGGCGGTCTGGTTGAGCAATGCTTCGGGGCCGTCCTGGGACAGCGCCCACAGATCCATGTCAACGGCCGCACTGGCTTCGGCAAAGCAGTCCCTGACCACCTTCTGGTCAGCAAAATCAGCCAGCATGGCAAGGCTTTGCGAGCCTTGACCGGGAAAAACGAACGCGAGCATCGAAACCTCCCAGCAGTCGATGAGTGTTCGGGACAAGCGGTCCGTGCTAGAGCCGGACCAGCGCCGAGCCCCAGGTAAAGCCGCCGCCGAAGGCTTCCAGCAGCAGCAACTCGCCGGCCTTGACCTGGCCCGAGCTGATGCCGTGCTCCAGCGCCAGCGGCACCGAAGCGGCCGAGGTGTTGCCGTGCTTGTTGACGGTGATGATGACCCGCTCCATTGGCATCTTCAGATGCTCGGCGGTGGCCTTGATGATGCGCAGGTTGGCTTGATGCGGAATCAGCCAGTCGACCGCATCGCGTTCCAGCCCGGCCGCCTCCAGCGTTTCGTCGACGATCCGCGACAGCGTGCGCACCGCAACCCGGAACACCTCGTTGCCACTCATCATGACCTTGACGCCATGATTGGGCTCGTCCTTGAAGCCGACCGAGACACCGACCGGGTTGTACAGCAGATGCTTGTAGGCCCCATCGGCGTGCAGGTGGGTGCTGATCACGCCGGGCTCGCTGTCGGCGCGCAAGACCACCGCACCGGCGCCGTCACCGAACAGCACGCAAGTGCCGCGGTCGCTCCAGTCGAGCATGCGAGACAGGGTCTCGGCGCCGACCACCAGCGCGGTGCGGGCCGAGCCGCAGCGGATGAACTTGTCCGCCACCGACAACGCATAGATGAAGCCGGTGCAGGCCGCATTGACGTCGAAGGCCGGACAGTCCTTGGCCCCGATGCGGTTCTGCAGCAGGCAGGCGGTGCTGGGGAAGATCTGGTCGGGGGTGG